>NZ_AP023368.1:5407500-5621910 GCF_014218355.1 Anaerocolumna chitinilytica | reverse complement strand
TACTCTAATCTCCCTAAAATAAAATTTCATACATTCTTCTTAATATAATATAACAAAATTGTGGATATTTCAATGATAATATGTAACTAAAATGGCGGAAAGGGGTGGATATCCCCAAGCTAAATGTATTTATTAACAGTTATGTGAATTTTTTATACAGAGTATTAACAGAAAGAAAACCAGTGAAAATAAAGAATTGTTCGAATTAATCAGACAAAATATTCACACCATTTCACAAAGTTATCCACAAATCATCAACAATTTGTGGATAACTTTGTGTGAAACAAATGTTTTTATTATTTTTTCTATTTTTTTGAAATAATTATACTATTTATGGAATTTTATAATAGTAAAAATCAAACCTGGTAGAATTTCTAAAAAAAATAACAGTAATTTACTGGAATATAACAATTAACTATAAGAAATACTTGACGTACAAGCTTATCAAAGATATAATAAACATAATATTTTAAATTATTAAAATAGAATAAATACGCTTACCATTATGTCTTGGTATATATAAAGGAGGTGCCCGTTATGAAGATGACATTCCAGCCTAAAAAAAGAAGCAGATCCAAAGTTCATGGATTTAGAGCAAGAATGAGCACTGCCAACGGCAGAAAAGTATTATCCAGCAGAAGAGCTAAAGGCAGACACAAATTATCAGCTTAGGTCGCATTACTGTGGCCTTTTCTTCTCTTTATTTCTTTTTTAAAGAAAGGGCCGAAAAGTCTTGAAACTATCAGAATCAATGAAAAAAAATGCCAACTTTAAGTCCGTTTATAAAAGCGGAAAGTCTTTAGCCAATACGTATCTGATAATGTACGTAATGGAAAACCATACAGAAAGAAACAAACTCGGTGTTTCGGTTAGTAAAAAAGTTGGCAACAGTGTAATCAGACACAGGATTACAAGATTAATAAGAGAAAGTTACAGATTAAACGAGGAAATGTTTAATAGTGGTTTAGACATTGTCGTTATAGCAAGAGCAGGAGCAAAGGGTAGAAACTACTTGGAAATTAACAGTGCATTACTTCATTTATCAAGGATGCATAAAATTCTGAAAGAGACAACAAAATCGTGATGAAGCGAGTTTTAATAGGAATGATTAAATTTTACAGGAAATTTATTTCGCCCTTAAAAGGGAGGTCAAGTTGTATCTATGTACCTACCTGCTCTTCTTATGCTATTCAAGCACTGGAAAAATATGGTGTCATTAAAGGAGGATATCTTGCCGTAAGGCGTATTTTAAGATGTCATCCTTTTCATATAGGCGGATATGATCCTGTGCCATAATTTATTTTTTGGATTATAAGGTATAGGAACTTAAAGATGTTCCTATAATCAAACGGATGACGGCAAATATGTCGTCTGATGTTTTATTACTGCAAGTTCGGAATGTTCAAGGAGGAAGAAAATTGTTAGAGGCAGTATTAACCCAGAGCGGTGGCATATTAGGACCAATCGCATTTATTTTAGGACGGATATTAAATGGTATCTATGTTTTTTTAGGACTGTTTGGAATACACAACGTAGCATTGGTAATCGTTTTGTTTACCTTTATTGTAAGGGGTCTTATGACGCCGCTGACAATAAAACAACAGAAATTCAGCAAACTTTCCGCTAAGATGAACCCTGAACTTACAGCAATCACTGCTAAGTACAAAGGAAAAAAAGATGAAGCTTCCATGAGAAAACAGCAGGCAGAGACCCAGGCTGTATATATGAAGTACGGCGCTAACCCGACTTCAGGATGTCTTCCCTTATTAATACAGCTTCCCATAATGTTCGCTTTGTATCAGGTTATCTACCATATACCTGCCTATGTAACAGAGATTAATGTTTGGTATAAACATATTGGTGAAGCAATTATAAGTAACGGCAATTACCTTGATATCATGAAAGAGTTTGCAAAAGCTGGACAGGTAAGTACCGTTAAATTTACTGAGATGGCAAATGGCAACTTAACATTGAACCATATAATTGATATTCTGGCAAAGTTCACTCCGGATAACTGGAATGAATTAGTTTCAAAATTCCCGCCATTGGCCGATATTATTAAAACAAACTCAACACATATTATTGATGTAAACAGTCTTTTTAATACAATTAACATTCTTGACAAACCGGGTCTTAAGTTCCCGGGAGTTATTATTCCGTTCTTAGCAGCTGGTTTTCAGTTTATTCAAACAAAGCAAATGATGGCAGCTAATCCTACTCCTGTGGATAAGGATAACCCGATGGCAGCTTCCATGGGTATGATGAATAATGTTATGCCTATTATGTCCGGTGTATTTTGCTTTATGTTCCCTGTTGGTATTGGTATTTACTGGATAGCAGGTAGTTTATTTGCAATTGGTCAGCAGTTTGTTATTAATAGAATACTTTCCAAAATCGATATTGATGACATGATCAAGAAGAATGTTGAAAAAGCAAACAAGAAGAAAGCTAAGTTAGGTTTAGACCCTAATGCCACTTTAGAAGATTTAGCAAAAACTCAGACAAAATCTATTACATCAAGACTGCAAACTCAAGTGCCAGAAAATTCAGGTTCTACCTCTGACTATGCAAATTCAGTTAAGAAAAATTATGTTGACTCAAATTCAGGAAAGAGTGATACAACCTATAAACCGGGAAGTATTTCTGCAAATGCGAATCTCCTGAAATCGAGGAACAAGGATAATAAGGGGGATAAGTAAATGGATTGGTTGGAAATTACTGCAAAAACTGTAGATGAAGCCATAACAGAAGCACTTATTAAACTACAAACGACAAGTGACCGTATTGAGTATGAGGTAATTGAAAAAGAGAGCAGCGGCTTTTTAGGCCTGTTTAACAAACCTGCTAAGATAAAAGCCAGGATGAAACAAGGTGCCGACTATGCAGCAAAGGATTTTCTGAGTAAAGTATTTAAGGCAATGGGAATCGAAGCTACTGTTGAAGTTAACTTTGATGAGGAGGAATCCTCCATGGATATCAATGTACTTGGTGATGATATGGGGGTATTAATCGGTAAGAGAGGTCAGACTCTGGATTCTCTTCAATACCTTGTAAGCCTGGTATTAAATAAAGGCAGTGAAAAGTATATTAAAGTTAAACTTGATACAGAAAACTACAGACAAAGAAGAAAAGAAACCTTAGAAAACTTGGGTAAGAATATCGCATTTAAAGTAAAGAGAACAAGAAAACCTGTTGCTCTGGAACCTATGAATCCGTATGAGAGAAGAATTATTCATTCTGTCCTTCAGAATGATAAATTTGTGGAAACACATAGTGAAGGTGAAGAACCGTTTAGAAAAGTTGTAGTTACTTTGAAGAAGAGTGCACAGCAAAAGGAATATAAATACAACAATCAAAACAGCCATTATAAAACCCAATATGGTAATAAACAAAAAAAAGAATATGGCGGATACACTCATAAGCACAGAGAAGATGTTGTTAAAACAAGCGAAGTAGAATAAAGAAGAAGGGCGTATTAAAGGTAATAGCTTTGATACGCTTTTTTTAAAGTAAAGCTAGAAGTAAAGGTATATTTCTGTATATTAATATACGGAAGGTATAAGTGAAGTCGGAGTGAAAGATTAATCTTTCACTCTGTCTAATTTTTAAGTATACTGAAGTATCCAAATGAATGTTTATAAAAATAAAGTTTTTTAGACGCAAAGATTATTCGCAGGAATGAGGTAAGAAATGAATATTGATACAATAGCGGCGATAGCTACTGCGGTAAACAATGGCGGAATTAGTATAATTCGTATTAGCGGGCCGGAAGCAATAGCTGTTGCAGATAGAGTTTTTCAGCCTAAAAAAGAAGAAAATAAATTATCTTCTATGAAAAGTCATACAGTTCATTATGGGTATATAAAAGATAATGGAAAAGTAATAGATGAAGTTTTAACAGTAATTATGAAAGCTCCCAATACCTATACAAGGGAAGATGTAGTGGAGATTAACTGCCACGGAGGAGTGATTGTAACTAAAAAAGTATTGGAAACTGTAATTAAAAACGGCGCAAGAATTGCCGAACCTGGTGAGTTTACCAAAAGAGCATTTTTAAACGGAAGAATAGATTTATCCCAAGCTGAAGCGGTATCAGATATCATCAATGCAAAAAATACTTATGCACTGAAGAATTCTCTTAATCAGTTAAAAGGAAATGTCTATACAAAAATAAAGGAACTTCGTGAAAATATTCTGCATGATCTGGCTTATCTGGAAGCTGGACTTGATGACCCGGAACATATTGATTTAGATGACTTTAAATATCTTTTAGCTGATCATATTAATGATTACAACAAGGATATACAAAAGCTTTTAGATACTGTGGGTAATGGAAGAATTATAAAAGAAGGCATTAAGACAGTAATTGTTGGTAAACCCAATGCAGGAAAATCATCACTGTTGAACGCACTTATGGGAACGGACAGAGCAATAGTTACAGATATACCGGGTACCACCAGAGATACACTGGAAGAATCTATAATGATAGGTGATCTCTGCCTTAATATAATAGACACGGCAGGAATTAGAAACACAACGGATATAGTGGAAAACATGGGAGTAGAAAGAGCCAGATCTATGACAATGGATAGTGACTTAATTCTTTATGTCGTAGATGCATCACAACCGTTGGATGAAAATGATGAAGAAATTATAGAATTGATAAAAGACAAGAATGCAGTTGTCTTATTAAATAAATCAGATCTTAGTCCCATAATAAATACTGAGACAATAAATCAAAAATTGAAGAAAGAAGTACTATTTATATCTGCGAAAGAAAAAGAAGGGTTAGAAGAACTGGAAGAATATATTAAAAATATGTATTTTAAAGGTATATTAGAATATAATGACGAAGTGTATATTACAAATTTAAGACAGGAAGAGGCATTAAGGCGAGGACAGGAAAGTCTTAAGATAGTAATGGAAACAATTAATGATAATATGCCTGAAGATTTATATGCAGTTGATTTGATGAATGCATATGAAGCATTAGGCAGCATAACCGGAGAGCAGGTAGATGAGGACTTGGTAAATACAATTTTCCGTGAATTTTGCATGGGAAAATAGAGATAGGAGGTAACTTATGTCATATATATATGAAAGTTATGATGTGGTTGTAATCGGAGCCGGGCATGCAGGCTGTGAAGCAGCACTAGCCTGTTCACGGCTGGGTCAGAATACTTTAATATTAACTATAAGCATGGATAGTATTGCTTTAATGCCTTGTAACCCCAATATTGGAGGTACATCTAAGGGACATTTGGTAAAGGAAATAGATGCTTTAGGCGGAGAGATGGGAAAAAACATCGATAAAACTTATATACAGTCTAAGATGTTAAATATATCAAAGGGACCGGCGGTTCATTCCTTAAGAGCACAGGCTGATAAACAGGATTATAGCAGAGAAATGAGAAAAATTCTGGAGAATACGGACAACCTTACTCTAAAGCAGGCGGAAGTTACTGAAATACTTGTGGAAGAAGGAAAGGTTACAGGAGTAAAGACCTTTACAGGAGCAATCTATCCTGCCAAAGCAGTAATTTTATGTACTGGCACATATTTAAATGCAAGATGTATAACAGGAGATATCAGTAATTATACAGGACCCAATGGCTTAAAATCAGCTAATTACCTTACGGAATCCTTAAAAAGCGCTGGTATTGAGATATACCGTTTTAAGACCGGAACACCGGCGAGAATTGATAAGCGTTCTATTGATTTTAGTAAGATGGAGGAGCAATTAGGAGATGAAGAAATTGTACCTTTTTCTTTTACTAACAAGGAAGAAGATATTAGAAAAGAACAGGTATCCTGCTGGCTAACTTACACAAATGAATCAACACATAAGATTATACGGGATAACATACATCGTTCTCCATTATTTTGCGGAGATATAAAAGGAACAGGTCCAAGATATTGTCCGTCTATTGAAGATAAAGTTGTAAGGTTTGCTGATAAAGAAAGACATCAGGTGTTTATTGAACCAGAAGGAAATTATACAAATGAGATGTATGTAGGAGGCATGTCCAGCTCACTTCCGGAAGATGTTCAATATCAGATGTACAGAAGTGTGGCAGGATTAGAGAATGCAAAAATAGTCAGGAATGCATATGCAATCGAGTATGATTGTATTAATCCAAACCAACTAAAAGCAACTCTGGAATTCAAAAATGTCGAAGGTTTATTTAGCGGTGGTCAGTTCAATGGAAGTTCAGGATACGAAGAAGCTGCGGCACAGGGATTAATTGCGGGAATAAATGCAGCTATGAAATTACTTAATAGGGACCCATTAATATTAGACCGATCTGAAGCATATATAGGGGTATTAATAGATGACCTGGTTACGAAAGAAACTCATGAACCATATCGAATGATGACATCAAGAGCTGAATATCGGTTACTGCTAAGGCAGGATAACGCGGATCTACGCTTGACAGGAAAAGGTTATCAGGTTGGATTAATAAAGGAAGAAAGATATCAGGGACTGTTAAAAAAGGAAGAAGAAATTGAAAAAGAAACGAAAAGAGTAAATGAAACATTAATCGGTGCTACTTCTTTCGTACAGGAATTCTTAAATACAAACAACAGCCAGGAATTAAAGACCGGTACTACAATAGGGGAATTAATAAGAAGGCCGGAATTAAATTATGATATGCTGGAACCCATTGATACACAAAGAAAACCATTACCTAAAGATATAAGAGACCAGGTAAATATTAATATTAAGTATAATGGATATATCGAGAGACAGCTAAGACAGGTAGAACAGTTTAAGAAACTTGAAGGTAAGATTATTCCGGAAAATATTAATTATGAAGAAATTAAAAGTTTAAGAATCGAAGCAAGACAAAAGCTTATCAAACTAAGACCAGCTTCCGTAGGACAAGCATCCAGAATATCAGGGGTATCACCGGCAGACATATCAGTGTTACTAGTTTATCTGGAGCAATTTATGAGAAGAAGTAGCTAAAATATAGAATACCAGAAGATAATTCTATAAATAAAATTTATATTAAGGCAGTTTGCTGTAAAATGTAAACTGCCTGTGTTATACTTATAAGAAATAATAGGAAGCTTAAAATAAGGTATAATAAAGAAGGTCAAACGCGTTGGAAAGATTATGGCTGCCAGGATGAATGCCAGCTGTCAATTTTACAATTAAATATTCAGAGTATCCAGCATAGACTGGATATTCACGAAAGGATATATATGGATAATACAAAAAAGTTACTAGATGAAGCAAGAAATCATCATATAGAGCTTACGCAAGAGCAGGCAGAGCAGTTTGTAAAATATTATGAAATGCTGATAGAAAAAAATAAAGTTATGAATCTTACTGCTATTACGGATTATGATGAGGTTATTGTAAAACATTTTATAGATAGTTTAAGTATAATAAAGGTTTATAATGTTAATCAAGCATTAAAGGTTATTGATATTGGAACCGGTGCTGGATTTCCTGGTATACCATTAAAAATTGCCTTTCCAAAGCTTACTGTTACGTTGATTGATTCCTTAAATAAGAGGGTTACATTTTTAAATGAGGTTATATCTGAACTCGGTTTGACAGATATTCATGCTATACATGGAAGAGCAGAGGATCTAGGCAGAGATAGTTCGCACCGCGAGAAATATGATTTATGTGTATCAAGAGCAGTATCTAATCTCTCGACCTTATCAGAATATTGTATACCATTTGTAAAAATAAATGGTATGTTTATTTCGTATAAAGGTATAAATATAAAGGAAGAATTAGACACAGCTAAAAAGGCAATAAATATACTGGGCGGAAAAGTTAAAACCTTTGATGAATTCTCACTGAATGAAAACATGGGAAGAGCTTTAATATTAATTGAAAAAGTTGAGAAAACATCAATGAAATATCCGAGGTTGGCTGGAAAGCCTGCCAAAGAGCCATTACAATAAATAAAATATATTGTAAAAGAAGGGAGTAAGTATGGTACAGGTAAAAGAAATAAAGGACAGTAATAAGCTTTCTGAAATATATGAAATATGGGAAAAGGTATTTGGAATTAGTAGAACAGTGCATAATTATGATATTTCCAATAATTACATTATTCTATATGAGGGGTTAAAGGAAGACACCCCTATTGGAGCAGCACTTATTAAGCCTTCCGGAGAAGATTGCTATATAGAAAATCTTGCTATTATAGAAGAAAAGAGAAATCAGCAAAATGGTGAATTCCTATTAAGGTTTGCTGTAGATAAAGGATTTCAATCAGAATTCCATAAAGTTTACGCTGTAACGAAAGAGAATCAAGGTGGTTTATTTGAAAAAGTTGGATTTTTAAAAACATATGATGACAAAATACAACAAAATATGATAAAATATGAAATAAATCCGGAAAATTTTTATAGAAAATGCAATCATTAAATAAATTAGTAAAATGTGATAAAAATATGTCAAAAAATAAAAAAGTACTTTTAAAAATGTAATAAATGGTATAAAATATATACATTAGAAGCTAATCAGAAAATATTTATATTTAATGAATAAAAACACATTTACATAACCCTGATATTCTAAAATTTTGAGTACATACGGGAGAATAAAAATATGATTTATCAGGAAGATAATATGGGTTTTATGGAACAGTTAAGGGATGCTTTGTATTATATTGATGATAATGAGAAAATAGTTCAGGAAGAAATGAATCAAATTAATATAAAACTGAAGCTGTTGGAAGAAAAAAAGAAAAAAGAACAAAAAAGTATCTCATCATTAATGACAGAAGATGTAAACAGTGAAGTTTATTTATTAAATACAGATGAAAAAAATAAGAAATTATCTCAGCTAATGACGAGAAAAAATAAAATAGAGCAGGAAATAAAGCTGGCTGAAGAGAAATTTCTTGAATGTATAAAGAGAAAAAATAACTTAGATAATATTAAGAATTGTTTTCATACATTAAAGGGTAATATTTGTGAGGATTCATATTCAAAAACTATGAATTCTTCTTGTAAGAATAGAGAAGATAATAAAATAAGTTATGAACTTGGACTAAATATAATTGAAACACAGGAAAATGAAAGAAAGCGAATCGCTAGAGATTTACATGATTCAACGGTGCAGAATTTAACTACTATGATGCATAAAACAGAGTTATGTACGCGATTAATCGATTTAGATCCAATAAGAGCTAAGTTAGAGTTACAAACGATGGTTGGAACTATTAAATCAACCATTAACGATATGAGAAATATTATTTACGGTTTGAGACCAATGGCTTTAGATGATTTAGGATTGATTCCTGCAATTCAGAAATACATCCGTGATGTCTCAAATAATTATAATATAAAAGTTAACTTTAAAATACATAACAAAGAAAAGATTTTGCTGCCTGTTATAAACCTTACATTATTTCGTATTATACAGGAATCTGTAAACAATGCAATAAAACATGGCAAGGCAAATGCAATCTGGGTTGATATATATTATTCAGATAAATCCGTAAGAGTACAAGTAAAAGATGATGGAATTGGCATAAAGGATGATACCTTGCAAAAGGCTCATGATAATATTTTTTCTGGTTATGGATTGTCAATGATGAAAGAGAGGGTTTCAATATTATCAGGAGAATTTAATATTGAGTCAGTGGAGAAAGAAGGAACAAAGATTTCTATAAAAATTCCTTTAATTAAGATATGGAGGGAAACAAATGAATAGTATAAGGGTAGTTATATCAGATGATCACAAAATGATAAGGGAAGGGTTAAAACAGCTTTTGGAATTAGAGGGAGATATTGTAGTTGTAGGTGAAGCAGGGGATGGCATAGAGTGTCTGGAACAGTTGGAAAGTAAGAAGCCGGATGTTTTGTTATTGGATATAAATATGCCAAGAATGGGTGGCTTGAAGGTATTAGAAAAGCTTAGAGAGATGAAGCATACTACTAAGGTTTTAATATTAACTATCCATAATGAAATTGAATATTTATTAAAAGCTGTAGAGATTGGTGTTAACGGTTATATTTTAAAAGATTCTGAAAGTGATTTACTTAGAAGAGCAATCTTTGCGGTATATAGGGGAGAAACATATATACAACCAAATATGATTCCATTGCTAAATGAAAAATTAGAAGGAAAAGAAGATATCACATCCAGTGAAAGTCTTCTTACCAAGCGTGAAATGGAAGTTCTAAAATTAATTACAGAAGGTCTGTTTAATAAAGAAATAGCCTATAATTTATCCATAAGCGAAAAAACTGTTAAAAATCATGTGTCTAATATTTTTAGAAAGATTTCAGTTTCTGATCGTACTCAAGCTGCTGTTTATGCAATTAAAAATAATATAGTAGAAGTACTCTAAAACAGAAGGAGTAAGACATAAAGTTTTTGATACAAAACATATTTTTATAATTGATATTATTTAAAAATTATTAAGTACATAGAGCAAAAATAGGATGAGGCAATAAATAGTCTCATCCTATTTTTGTTTTATAATAGTTTATATAAATAAAAATCACATAAAAAGAGCTTAAAGTTAGAATAAAAAATAAAATCGCAAGATAAAAAAATCAAATTGCAAAAGTAAAAATAAAAAACAGAACAACAAAAGTAAAAAAAATTAAGTTACTATATCCAACTGATTATAAGTATTATTCAAGGACTGTAGTTTTTATATCTTAATATATGGAAGTGCTAATTATTCTGTTTTATATTATTATAACAATAAAATGTTTCACGTGAAACATTGCTATTATTACTTTATTATATTATTAAATGACTATATACAGGTAAAAAATTTAGTATTTTTATGGATAAATAAATTTATTAATGATATAATAAAAAAGATATAGAAAAACTATATTTTCATTCGATAAACATTATATATTTATGTAGACTAATAAAACAAAGTCGGTCAAAGTCCTCTTACTATTCTTTAAGTTTGATAAAAATATCATTTAAGAGAGAATTACTATATTAAACTCTATAAGTAAAGGTATTAACTAATAACGAATATTTGATAATAATCAAAATTTGATATAATTATTAAATCACGTATCTGCAAACTACAATAGATTAGATTCTGATTTTAAATATATAATATAGTTTGTTTATAGTTTTTAATTCTAATGATGAATCATGTCCATAATGATATACAGAAAGAGTGTTCTTTAGGAGGGAATAATGGGTCGAATAATAGCAGTTGCAAATCAAAAGGGGGGAGTAGGTAAGACAACAACATCAATAAATCTATCCGCCTGTCTTGCTGAAAAAGGGAAAAAAGTGCTTACTATTGATGTTGACCCACAAGGAAATACATCAAGTGGTCTTGGAGTAAACAAGAATGAACTACAATATACCATTTATGATCTAATGATAGGTAATTGCACTGTATCTGATTGTTTAGTAGAAAATGTCTTTGATAATTTGTCATTGATTCCTTCAAATGTAAATCTGGCAGGTGCAGAAATAGAATTGATCGGCATAGATGATAGAGAATACATATTAAAAAAAGAAATCGAAAAAATAAGGGAAATGTTTGATTTCATTATAATTGATTGTCCCCCGTCCTTAAATACTTTAACGATTAATGCAATGACTACTGCTGACACAGTACTTGTACCGATTCAATGTGAGTATTATGCATTAGAAGGTTTATCACAGTTGATACATACAATAAATCTGGTTAGACAAAGATTAAATCCCGAGCTTAATATCGAAGGTGTTGTATTTACTATGTACGACGCCAGAACAAACTTATCATTACAAGTAGTAGAAAATGTGAAAGAAAATCTAAAGCAAAATATTTATAAAACGATTATACCCAGAAATGTTAGATTAGCAGAAGCACCAAGTCATGGTTTACCTATAAACTTATATGATTCAAAATCTGCAGGTGCAGAAGGTTATAGAGATTTGGCTGATGAAGTTATCAATAAAGTATAATTATCTACTTAGCAAAAAAATGATTGGAGAAACATATGCCAGGAACAAAAAAGGGATTAGGAAAAGGCCTTGACTCAATGATACCGGACAGAAGTGAAAAGGTTCAAGATAAAATAGAAACAATGGACGTAAAAGATGTTTCACGTGAAACATTAATTTCAATTAATGAAATAGAACCAAATAAAAATCAACCAAGAAAACATTTCGATGAAGACTCTATTCAGGAACTTGCAGATTCAATTAAACAGCATGGTGTTATTCAACCTCTTATAGTGCAAAAGAAAGATAAATATTATGAAATAATAGCTGGAGAAAGAAGATGGAGAGCAGCTAAAATGGCTGGCCTAAAGGAAATCCCAGTTATTGTGAAAAATTATAGTTCACAAGAAATTGTCGAGATAGCATTGATTGAGAATATTCAGAGAGAAGATCTTAATCCAATAGAAGAAGCACTAGCATATCAAAATTTAATTAAAGAGTTTAACTTGAAGCAAGATGAGGTAGCGGAGAAAGTTTCTAAAAGCAGAACAGCTATTACCAATGCAATGAGATTATTGAAATTAGACAACAGGGTTCAGCAGATGTTGATTGATGATATGATAACAGGTGGACATGCTAGAGCATTACTTGGAATTGAAGATGTAGAACTCCAATATCAAGCGGCAATGAAAGTTTTTGACGAAAAATTAAGTGTTAGAGAAACTGAGAAATTAGTAAAGAAATTATTAAAAGGTATTAATGAAGTCAAGAGTGAGGTTGCAATATCAAAGGAAAACCTTGCGGTTTATAGAGATATTGAAGAAAAAATAAAAAAAATTATGGGTACAAAAGTATCTATTAAAAAGAAAGATGATAATAACGGAAAAATCGAAATTGAGTATTATTCAGTCGAAGAACTCGAACGTATATTAGAATTATTTGAAACCATACACTAAAGGAGAACACGAATGTTACTAAATGACTACATAACTGATTATTTGACTTACATTATTTTAGGAATGGCAGCAATTATATTGGTAATGTTTATATGTATTATTGCTTTATTGGTAAAATCAGCTGGACTCAAAAAAAGGTATAAAAAGTTTATGGAAGGTGCTGATGGGAAATCCCTTGAGACACAGTTTGAAACTAAGTTCAATGAATTAGATACATTAAGAAATGAAAGCACCGTGCATACAGAACAGATAAAAAAGATATTCGAGAATCTTTTAGTTGCTTATCAGAAAATAGGAATAGTTAAGTATGATGCATTTCATGAGATGGGTGGTAAATTAAGCTTTGTCCTTGCTGTTTTAAATGATGAAAACAATGGGTTTTTATTAAATTCTATGCATTCAACAAGAGAAGGCTGTTATACTTATATCAAAGAAATTATAAAAGGAGAAAGTTTTGTTGTTCTTTCCTCTGAAGAAAAGGCTGCTCTAGAAGAAGCCAAAAAATTTAAAAATTATATGGAATAGAAAAGGAAGTAAAGTAATAAAAAAAATAGTAAAAAAATATAACAAAAAGTCCGCTTTATGCGGACTTTTTGTTTGTAAACTATATTTATTACTTGGCAGGTGTATTATCTTTTCCATAGTATGCAGTTAAATATAACTCTTCTAATTCAGATACTAATGGAAGTCTGGGATTAGCTGTTGTACACTGGTCACCGAATGCTAAATCAGCTAAACTGTTAACCTTTGTAAGGAAGTTCTTTTCATCAATTCCATATTCCTTTAATGTTGCAGGAATTCCTAAGAAAGAATTTAATTTTTCAACTTCTTTTGCTAAGATTTCAACAGCATCATCGTTGTTCTTAGGTGAATATCCTAATTTCTTCATTAAAGTGAATATCTTATCACCTACAATGTAGCTTTCATACTTAGGCCAGGAAGTGAATTTTGTAGGGCAGGAAGTACCATTGTATCTAATAACATGAGGTAATAATATTGCATTAGCACAACCGTGAGGAATATGATATTCTCCTCCTAATTTATGAGCAAGAGAATGATTAATTCCTAAGAAAGCATTTGTAAAAGCCATACCTGCAATGGTTGATGCATTATGCATTTTCTCTCTGGCTACAGGGTCTTTTTCACCAAATTCATAAGATCTCTTGAGATAAGTGAAGACCATTTCTATTGCATGGATAGCAAGGGCATCTGTATAATCAGAAGCAAGTATTGATACATATGCTTCGATAGCATGTGTCAAAACATCCATACCAGTCCAAGCAGTTGAAGTCTTAGGTACTGTCATAACAAAGTCAGGATCTATAATTGCTACGTCTGGTGTTAACTCATAATCTGCAAGAGGATATTTCTTATTTTCTGTCTTATCCGATATAACAGCAAAGGATGTTACCTCAGAACCTGTTCCGGATGTTGTAGGGATAGCAACTAACTTTGCTTTCTTTCCTAACTGAGGGAATTTATAGGTACGTTTTCTGATATCCAGGAATTTAAGGGACATATTTTTAAAGTCTGCTTCCGGATTTTCGTAGAATAACCACATACCTTTAGCTGCATCAATAGCTGATCCACCACCTAATGCAATAATAACATCAGGTTTAAATTTATTCATGGAGTCTACGCCTCTCATTATTGTTTCAAGAGAGGGATCGGGTTCAACCTGATCAAAGATTTCGCAATGAACATATTCTTCTCTTTTTCTTAACTGGTACAATACCTTGTTAACATATCCTAGCTGTGTCATTGAAGGATCAGTAACGATGAAAGCCTTTGTTATTCCAGGCATCTTAGCCAGATAAGCAGTTGATCCTGATTCAAAGTATATTTTACTGGGTATCTTGAACCATTGCATATTGTTTCTCCTCTTAGCTACGCGCTTGATATTTACAAGATCAACAGCTGATACGTTATGAGTTGTTGAGTTTCCACCATAAGAACCGCAACCAAGTGTTAAGGAAGGCATATTTGTATTATATAAATCGCCGATAGCACCATGAGTAGAAGGAGAGTTTACAATAATACGTCCAGTTTTCATTCTATTAGAGAATTCTTCAATTACATTTTGATCAGTGGAGTGAAGTACGGAGGAGTGACCCATACCGCCGTTTGCTAACATCTTTTCGCAGAGCACCATACCATCTTCCAGATCTTTTGCTTTCACTACTGCTAATACAGGGGATAACTTTTCTATAGACAGTGGATACTCTTTGCCAACACCTTCAATTTCGGTACATAAAATTTTAGTATCTGCAGGGATTGTAAAACCAGCTAAAGCTGCGATAGCTGCAGGTGACTGACCTACGATTGCAGGATTTACACTTCTCTTTTCAATATTAATAACTACAGGCTCAAGTTTTTTGATTTCTTCTTTTGTTGCGAAGTAGCAGCCTGCCTTCTTCATCAGTTCTATAACTTCCTTATAAACTGGAGCTTCAATAATAGCAGCCTGCTCGGAAGCACAAATCATACCATTGTCAAAGGACTTTGATAAAACAAGATCATTTACAGAACGCTTTAAAACTGCTGTTTTTTCAATAAAGCAAGGTACGTTTCCAGGACCAACGCCAAGTGCAGGCTTTCCGCAAGAATAAGCTGCTTTAACCATACCAGGACCACCAGTTGCAAGAATACATGCTACACCAGGATGATTCATTAATACGGATGTAGCTTCTACGGATGGATATTCAATCCATTGGATACAGTTTTTAGGGGCACCTGCTTTTACTGCTGCATCATACAGTGTTTGCGCTGCAGCTTTTGAGCACTTCTGAGCACTGGGATGAAAACCGAATATAATAGGATTTCTGGTCTTAATACAAGATATAATCTTAAACATTGTTGTTGAGGTGGGATTTGTAACAGGGGTTACACCGGCTACAATACCGATGGGTTCAGCTACTGTCATATAATCTTCTTCTTCATTATCTTCGATAATACCAACAGTCTTTTGATACTTAATAGAGTGCCAAATATACTCAGTTGCAAATATATTCTTTGTTATCTTATCTTCGTAAATACCTCTTTGAGTCTCCTCAACAGCTAATTTTGCAAGATACTGTTGCTTTGAAAGACCAGCTAATGCCATCTCTTGAACGATATTATCTATTTGTTCCTGATTAAAGTGCATGAATTCTTTTAGAGCTACTTGAGCGTTTTTTACCAGTTGATCTACATGTTCCTGGGGGGTTGGTTGATTTTTTTCACTCATGATAAATCCTCCTATTATAATAATTTATTTAATGTTAAAATATTAACAAGTTGATTTGTTTTTCTTTACACTCTCAATATATCAGATTGTTATTCTTTTGTCAAACAAATCATTTGTAAATCATGCATAAATTACCACCCAATATTATGCCCAAATAATTAACAAAATATACATAATGCCTAAATGCTTAAATTAGTATATTATTGATGTTCCTCTAAATCGACATTTTGCATAAAAAATCTTTGCATAAAACTTAATATTGTTATTTAATTAACAATTAAAGAAAAGTATTTTTTACATGCTTATTGACATCACAACATTTATTCGATATTGTATTAAGTAGAAGCTTAAGAATACGTTTAATATAGAGAATACAAAGGATATTATTATATTCCGATTGTATATACCAGAGGTGTTTATATGAGAAAGGTGTTACTTGATGCAATCAAGGGACATGAATTACTTGCGAAAGATATTATATCTGATAGTGGTATTGTAATAATGACGGCTGGTTCCCCTGTAAAAATTGAATATGCTAAGAGGTTAAAAGAACTTGGCTATAATTATATCTGTGTGGAAGATGAGTTGTCTGTTGGTATTAATGTAGAAGATAATATAGAAGAAAAGATAAAAGAAGAATGTCAGGATATTGTAAGAGATATAATTGAACGTTATACTTATCAGGGGTATGGTGAACTGGAGGAAATAAAAAGCATAGCGGAGGGAATTATATGCAATATTATTAATTCTCCGAATGTTTTATATAGTATATCCGGTATCCGCAAAAAAAGCGAAAGTACATATTCACATTCCTTAAATGTATGTGCTATGTCTGTTTTAATAGCTCTGAAAATGAAGATGTCAAAAGAAAAAGTAAGGCATATTGCAATAGGAAGCTTACTCCACGATATGGGGTATAATCTCGTTAAAATAGACTATCTGGATTGTAATTACCTTAAGAGCAGTAAAGAAGAACAGAAAGAGCTAATGAAACATGTTGTATACGGATATTCTTCTGTTATAAAGGAAAGTTGGCTTCCTGCAGCCGCGAAAGATATAATTCTCTGCCATCATGAGAGGAATGATGGGACAGGTTTTCCTTTTCATAAAAAAGGAGATAAAATTAAAATTGGAAGTAAGATAGTTGCGATATGTGATACCTTTGACAGTTTGGTCTATGGTTTTATGATGCCAAAATTAAAAGTACATCATGCATTGGACTATATTCTTAGCCAGGCCGGTATTAAATTTGATTTTGATGCTGTAAACTGTTTTATGGAGTTAATAGCTGCATATCCCAATGGGTCGATCGTGCTTACGAATAACGGTGAGAAGGGTATTGTAATTAAGCAAAATAGCAAATGCCCTACCAGACCTGTTTTGCGTATGCTTGTAGATATGAATGGTAATAATTATGATAAATGGGTAGAAAAGGATCTGAAAACAGAGCTGTCTACCATGATTGTTGATGCACTGGATACAGAAGAATACGTATGAAAAAGTAATTTACTTGCCAGCTGCATTAAAATGTGATATAAGTAATTCATATTCAATGAAATTTTCTTTTGTGGGTATGTTAAATAAGCTAACCTCCATATAATAAGGTAATCTAATTATTGTATTTAGCAGGAGGTAATGTGAATTATAAGCTAGCATGAAAGTTAGTGTGAAAATAAAGAATCACATTTCTTATTTGGGCAATACCGTAATCAGTTCTGCGGTATGTATGGTGTCATTATAAAGGTTATTTTTATGACAACTATAGTATTTCTGTAATGAGGAATACTCCCAAGAAACTGCTACGTATTGTTGAATACTCAATAAAATGGGATATTCAGAAAAGAGGTTATTATGCATAGTTTTTTGAGAGCTATTGGTTTTTCTAATATTAAAGATAGATTAGACTTGGAACATTTAATAAATTTAATTACGGAGCTTCCTTCTGAAAAGAGAGTATATACATCTCAGGATGGAAGAATGTTAGCAGAGGTCACCAGGCTGTTTGGCAAACAATTCGGTATTACTGTTAGAGGTGACTATGATAAGGAAGGTAAGTTCTATATGGAACACTATTTTCCTTATGTTAAGGGAAGCTACATGAGTACAAAAGAAGATTTGTCTATTATTAAAAGAGTGGATACAGACGCCTATACAGGTATGAGTGATGATGTCAGACTTGGTGTTTCTTTAATTTTTTATCTTCAGAATGTTGTAGATCATTTTGATGAATTAAAAGCCAGAAATCAGCTTGACAGGCCTTACCCTATATATTTATCTGCATTGTCCATATCCGGTAAGATTCTGCTTCCGCTGGAAAGAGATGAAAAGCTTGTTAAGAGTAATTCTGCAGAAGTGCAATATAGAAGGCAATTAATAACAGAAGCTAAAAAAGGAAATCAGGAAGCCATTGACAGCCTTACAATTGATGATATTGATATGTATGCTATGATATCAAGACGCGCAAAAGTTGAGGATATTTATACAATCGTGGAAACGACGTTTACACCATATGGCTCTGAATCTGATAATTATACAATCCTTGGAACAATATTAGATCTGGAAACAGTTAAGAATGATATTACAGGAGAAGAGATTTATATTCTTGGTCTTTCCTGCAACGACGTAATCTTTCAGGTGGCAATTAATAAAAATGACCTTTATGGCGAACCTATGGTAGGCAGAAGATTTAAGGGAAACATATGGCTTCAGGGATTTGTAGATTTTAATTATAATAATGCTTAACCTTTAATTTTATTATGGTTTGGGGTTGACTATTTGTCCTGAAAATAGTAGAATATTTTTGCTGCTATTTTAATTATATATTGCAGCTCTATACCATGAGAACGTTCTCGTAGCTCAGCAGGATAGAGCGATCGCCTCCTAAGCGATAGGTCGCACGTTCAAATCGTGTCGGGAACGCTGAAATAAGGCTGTTGAAGAGATATCTTCAACAGCCTTTTATTATTGTATTCTAAAAGTTATTTTTATGATGGTTGCCGTTTCTCTTTTTCTTAGTATAGGCATTTCTGCGTTTTCTGTAAGGCAGTTCTACAAATAAAAGGTAACAGGTAACAGAGATTAAAATTACAATCACAATAATTGATATAATAATAAGTCGAAGCCTATGATTGTTATCTGTATCAGATGGCATTTGTACCCCTTTAGTCACGATAGTTTTGGGAGTTTCGGGAATAAAGGTATTATTTAGTTCATAGGGAGAAGATGCTTTATTATAAAGTATATCTGCATAACCTACAAAGATATTTTTATAAGTATAATTCATAGAACCAATGACATTACTGCCATCTTTCAGCTCTGAAACCGGCTCATAGGAAATATTCTTTTCCGCTTTGGAAAAGGAAATTCCTTTAGGCAAAACTACACTTCCTTCTGTGCTTAGTTTTAATGAGGAGGTCTTCCTGCTAAACAGTGGAGCATATTTTGTAAACATTGTATCCGTATCCCCATTATTAGGACCGATTTCCTGAGATATATTATATAAACTGTAATTTTCAAAGCCATAATTTAATAGCGCTTTTGTATCAGCATATTCATCTGTTATACTGTCACAGCACATGATTACACTGATTAAGGTCATTCCGTTACGCTTAGCAAAAGTAACGAGGGTATACTTCGCTTTGGAGGTATAACCGGTTTTACCGCCGATAACCCCGTCATATGAGATTGAACCCTTTACCATTTTGTGATGATTGGCCAGATATCTGGTTTCAGATTGAATATTGGTTGGCGGTATAGCGTATGTTTTAGTTCCTGTTATTTTACGGAAGGACTCATTATTAATAGCCGCTCTTGATATTAAAGCCATGTCATAAGCGCTTGTATAATGATTTTCGTCTGGTAAACCATGTGGATTGACAAAGTTAGAATCAACACAGCCAAGATTCTTAGCAGTCTTATTCATAAGAGCTGTAAAGGCAGGAACACTGCCGGCTACATGCTCAGCAACACCATAAGCCACTTCATTCGCTGATTCAAGCATAACAGCATATAAACTCTGTTCCATGGTAAGTTTTTCACCTACATCGATACCGATTCGGCTGCTGTCCAGATCTACATCATATATAGCATTTTTTGAGAAAGTAACAACTTCTCCGGGACTGGAATTTTCTAATGCTACTAACGTTGTAAGTATTTTAGTAATGCTTGCGGGAAAATGCTTGTCATGCATATTTTTTGCATAGAGAATTGCTCCTGTAGAAGCTTCCATAACAACGGCAGATTTTGAGTTGATACTTGGCTTGTCACCTATATTAAGTGGCAGAAGATTCTTTTGATTGGCTGTAGTATTTGTAATTTTATCAGTGTTAGGGGATGTATTTTTATCTGTTTCTTTGTTATCAATGGAATCAGAATTCTTATCGGAAGTATTTGCTGAGGAAGTTAATACGGTGCTTACATTAGTTGTATTATTATTTATATTAGCAGAGATAGTCTGAGCTTGTACACTTGTAAAAGATGTATTTGAAATAAGTAAGCATAGTACACTTATAAGTAGAAATGACCTTTTCATAACAACTCCTTTAGATACAGTATTTATAGTATAGGATGTTTTCTTGATATTTATTTAAGCATTACTTAATTAAGCTATAAAAATGATACTTACTTTATAGCGTCTATTCGGTGAAATATATAATTAATCTATGTTATCGTTCGTTTTTTGCATAAAATTTCATTACATTTATCTATTATAGATGATTTCACAGGTTGTATCAAGCACTAAAGAGGGGTTAAGAAAAAATTAATATCTGAACATAAAAAAAGCATTATTCCCTATAGAACTGCTATGGAAACAATGCTTTTTTGCTTATTTTGTACGCCAGTTTTTGATGACTTTAAGTCTTGTAAACTCTTCTCTTTCTTTTTCTTCCAAGGCATTTTGAATGTCATGGACAAGTTGTGAATAATTAGGAATCGTTATATTCTTTAAAGCATTGGCGCGTTTTTGTGTTTTATTAATACTTGCAGCAAGACGGTAAGCTGAATTCTCAATAGTTGCAAGCCTGAGAGTTAATTCCTTAACCTTACGAAAGCTGCTGGTTGCTTCATCCAGCGACACTCTGGTATTAAAGAAGGAATAAGTTGGCTTCTCATCTTCTAACTCAAAATCAACTAAAGGAATTTCCGTACCCATGATACTTCTTTGCTTTATCTCGATAGAATTTTCCTCCGGAATTGTGAAGCTTAAATCTTCAACATTTCGGATTCCCATTTCAATATTGGCTTTTTGCAAAGCGGCATATGCACTGGTAAAAGTTCCATCAATTTCTGTCTGGATATCCCTTGCCTTATCAATCAGCTCCATAAGTTCACGAATTAGAATATTACGCTTCTTATCCATGAGCTCGTAACCTTGTTTGGCTAAGGCAAGAGAGTTTTTAGCTAATATTAGATTTCCCTTGGTGGGGAAGGTATTCGGATCCATATATTACACCCATGCCTTTCTGTTTCATCCGTAAAACGGACTCACTTAATTCAGGTACTTATTTGGAAGCCTCTGATGTGATATAGAATTTATCCAGTACCTTAGTATCAATTCTATCAAGCTCTTCTCTGGGTAACATGCGAAGCAGTCTCCAGCCTAAGTCTAATGTTTGAATAATGGTACGGTTTTCATCCATTCCCTGGGTAATAAATTCACGTTCCATAGCAGCACCGAACTTTAGGTACTTCTTATCAATAGGAGAAAGTTCATCCTCACCGATTACACTGGCAAGGGCTCTTGCATCACCTACTCTAGCATAGGAGGAGAATAACTGGTTTGCAAGATCCTGATGATCTTCTCTGGTATATCCTTTACCGATACCATCCTTCATAAGACGTGACAGGGAAGGAAGAATATTAATAGGAGGATATACGGTTTTCTGGTATATGGAACGGTCAAGAACTATCTGACCTTCTGTGATGTATCCTGTTAAATCGGGGATAGGGTGTGTTATATCGTCATTGGGCATTGTAAGAATAGGAATCTGGGTAACAGAACCTTTGCGGTCTCTAACGATTCCGGCTCTTTCATAAATAGTTGCTAATTCACTGTACAGATAACCGGGATAACCCTTTCTGCTGGGGATTTCACCTTTTGAGGAAGAAACCTCACGCATTGCTTCTGCAAAGGAAGTCATATCTGTTAAAACAACGAGAATGTGCATTCCTTTTTCAAATGCCAGGTATTCTGCTGCAGTTAAAGCAACTTTTGGAGTAATTAATCTTTCTACTACAGGGTCATTTGCCAGGTTCAAGAACATTACTACGTGAGGTGTTGCTCCACTTTCTTCGAATGTACGGCGGAAGAAATCAGCAACGTCATGTTTAACACCCATAGCTGCAAAAACGATAGCAAATTCCTCATCACTGTTCTCACCTAAGGAAGCTTGTTTAACAATCTGTGCGGCCAACTGGTCGTGAGGGAGACCGTTTCCTGAAAAGATAGGAAGCTTCTGACCACGAATTAAAGTTGTAAGACAGTCAATTGCGGAAATACCGGTACGAATATAGTTTCTGGGATACTCTCTGGTACAGGGATTTAAGGGGAGACCATTAACATCCTTATTCACTTCAGGTACTATTGGGCCAAGACCGTCAATGGGCTGACCTACACCATTAAATACACGGCCTAAGATATCTGTTGAAAGAGCTACTTCCAAGGGACGACCGGTTAATTTTGTATGTGTGTTATTAAGGGACATTTCATCTGTTCCCTGGAATACCTGTATAACTGCTTTATCTTCGTATATTTCTACGATTCTACCAATCTTCTTGGTTCCGTTTACGGTCAGTTCTACGATTTCATCATAGGAGGCATCACGTATACCCTCAATAGCAATAAGAGGGCCGTTTATTTCACTTAATCCTAAATATTCTATTGCCATAGTTTTAATCCTCCTTAACCGTTCTTGGCCATGATGCGATTATAGAAGTCATCAATCATAGCTGTATAGTGATCAAATTTGAAAAGTTCATCATTTGCAACATCATACTTAATTGAGATAATCTTTTCGAAGATATCTTCCTGCTTTAACAGTGACATAGGCATATTCATACCAATGAGCTGCTTTGATTTGGAGTAAAGATAAAGTATGGTTTGCATCATTCTAAGCTGTTTATCCAAAGGTACATAGGTATCGGAAGGGTGATAAGCATTCTGCTGAACAAATCCCAAGCGAATGACTCTGGCAATTTCTAGTACCAGCTTCTGGTCATCCGGGAGTACGTCACTACCGATTAATTTTACGATCTCATTTAACTGATTCTCTTGGGTTAATATGCTTAATAACTGATTTCTGCAATCAATAAAGTCTCTTCCGACATTTTGAGTATACCAGGGAGCTAAGTCGTTTAAATACTCGCTATAGCTGGTTAACCAGTGGATAGCAGGGAAATGTCTTGCATAAGCCAGGGATTTATCAAGGGCCCAGAAACAGCGAACAAAACGCTTGGTGTTCTGTGTAACCGGTTCAGAGAAGTCACCGCCCTGAGGGGATACAGCTCCGATAATAGATACACTGCCTTCTGTTCCATTTAAGTTCTGCATAAAACCGGCTCTTTCATAAAAGGCTGAAAGTCTTGAAGCCAGGTATGCAGGGAAACCTTCTTCTGCGGGCATTTCTTCCAAACGTCCGGATAATTCACGAAGAGCCTCTGCCCAACGGGAAGTAGAGTCAGCCATAATAGCTACGTGATAACCCATATCACGATAGTATTCAGCTAAAGTAATACCGGTGTAGATACTAGCTTCACGAGCAGCAACGGGCATGTTGGAAGTATTAGCAATAAGAGTGGTTCTATCAAGTAAGGGATTGCCGGATTTCGGATCTACTAACTTTGAGAAGTCTTCCAATACTTCTGTCATTTCGTTACCACGTTCACCGCAGCCGATGTATACGATAATGTCCGCATCGGACCATTTAGCAAGCTGATGCTGTGTCATGGTCTTACCGGTACCAAATCCTCCGGGAATGGCAGCTGTACCGCCTTTAGCGATAGGGAATAAGGTATCAATAATACGCTGTCCGGTTATAAGGGGACGGTCTGCGGGGTATCTTTTGGAAGTAGGTCTCGGAACACGAATAGGCCATTTCTGAGTAAGAGTAATGTCTTTCTCTTCTCCTTCCGGTGTTCTGATGGTTATAATGGTATCATTTATTGTATACTGTCCGTCTCTTACAGCTTTGATAACTACACCATTTGTTCCGGGAGGTACCATTGACTTGTGAACAATAGCACGTGACTCGGGAACTTCGGCGATAATGGTTCCGCCGTATACTTTATCCCCTTCTTTTACGGTTACATGCACATCCCAAAGCTTGTTCTGATCAAGTGCATCTACACTTACACCTCTGGAAATATATGCTCCGGAAGATTTTGCTATTTCTGTTAATGGACGTTCTATACCGTCAAAGATATTACTGATAATACCGGGTGCTAAGGTTACGGAAATAGCAGCGCCTGTTGAATATACTAATTCGCCAGGTTTCATACCGGTAGTCTCTTCATATACCTGTATCGTAGTCTGTTCTTTTGTAAGACCGATTACTTCTCCGACCAACTTTTCGTTGCCAACAAGAACCATTTCGCCCATCTTAAAGCCCTGATTGCCTGCCACATATACAATTGGTCCGTTAATTCCGTGTATTTTTCCTGTTATATTCATAATGGAGATAACTCCCCTTTCTTCTTTTCACATGGCATTTTTAATTTGATACTGGCTTATAAGTTAATGTTAATGAATTAACTTACAGCGAATTTATTCTTGGATTCTTCCATTCTGGTCAGAAATGAATTATCTATCAAAATGCTTTTTTCCTGAATAACAGCACGTATACCGCCTATAAAATCACGGTCACTTATGGTTAGTGTGGCACCTGCCTCCGCTTCCAAAGTGTCTTTTAAGGCAGCATCGGTAGGATTGATATAAATTGCTATATTGTCTTTACCTGCAAAGTTTTTTGCAGCTTTTATCTGCTTTACCAAAAGGGCTTTATATTCGGGAGTTTTCATATACTCCTGAAGTTTAGCAGAGATATCCTCAAAAAGTTTACTCTTCAGCTCAAAGGAACGATCACTTAATTTTCTCTTTAGAGTGATTAACTCACTAGCGACTTCCTTATTTTTTTCACGAAGCAGTTTTTCAGATTCGGCTCTATATGTTGCATCAGCTTTTCTTAACTCTTCTTCCTTGTGCTCGTTGTAGATTTGCTGTAAAGATTTTTGATATTCTTCTATTATTTCAATATTCTGACTGGTGGCGCTTTCCATTGCAGAATTATAAAATTGTTCTAATTTTTCATCTAAAGTCATAGACATCTCCCTTTACAATTTTATTCCAATTGCTTCATTTACATAGGAAGTAATAAAATCGGGTTTCCTTCCCGTTCCGTGGCGGTCGGGAATTTCAACAATCAGCGGAAGCTTTCGGTTTAATTTTACATCATTTATAATATCAGGGAATTCGCGGCTGAACTTTTCTGTAATCAGAAGAACTCCGATCGTTTTATCTGCAAGCGCTTTATCCAGTTGTTCTTTTAAATGCTTTTTAGAATGTATGACAACTCCATCCACGCCTGTGAGGCGCATTCCGGTGTAGGTATCAACGTTATCGCTGATAAGAAACATACGCATACAGTTACCTCCTTAATTAATAAGAGAAAAGCCTTATGCTAGGCATTATTGCAATTGCCCGTAGAGAGCGGTTATAGCTTTGGGATGTCTTGCAATATGCATAGGAGAGAAGTGTGAAAGAAATACTTTCACACTTCTTTTTTGCATTACGGTAAGATAGAGAATGATACGATTAATCCGTAGAGAGCAATACCTTCTGCAAGAGCTACGAAGATAAGTGCTTTACCCATGATACTGGAATCTTCGCTCATAGCGCCTAAGGCAGCGGAAGCAGCGGAAGCAACGGCGATACCACCACCGATACAGGATAAACCAGTTGAAAGAGCAGCAGCTAAATATCTCCATCCTTCTGCGTTAGATGCAGCTGTTGTAGCTTCAGCAGCAGATACGTGACCGGAGAATAATAAGATGTGTGCAATTACTAATGTACCAAAGAAGAAAAATGAGTTTGCAAGTACTGTTGCCTTAAAGTTTCCTTTTTTCTTTTCACTGAGTAAAAATGCTCCAAAGGGAATTGCGATACTTAATACTAAAGCGATTACTAAAATGATTTTTGCTGTCATTGTCATAATATGTTCCTCCTTAAAATTATACTATTATTTACTTTTATATGGTTTAAATCCTTTTCCTGTCCCCCTGTAAAATCGACTGAACATTTCGTAATATTCAAGACGCAGTACCTGAATACCAACAATGAGGCCTTCCATACCGGCTACGAAAATATTACCAAGAATTACAATCAATATATTAGGGTTCCCTGTATGGGCTCCTGCAAAAAGCATTACGACACCCATCATGGCTGCATGGCTGATTGCGAAAGCACCAACACGCAGGAAGGAAATAGAATTTGTAAGGTAGCTTAAAACGATTTCAAATAACTCAAAAAATGATTCTACAAAAAACATACCCTTTTGTTCCGGTAATATCTCAGCCTTCTTCTCGACTAAATGTGAGAGGGGCTCTCTTAAGAAGATAAGAATAAGTGGTATTCCCAGGAAAACAAGGAGTACAATACCGGCAGGCATAGGGTTACCGGTTGCTACAAGAACGACACAAACCAGTATCATCACGTAGAATACGAGACCTGCGGCACCATTGGTATCAAAGAAAACTTTTTCAACATCTTTTGCTTTTATACCATTAACAATGTTTATAATCATTGCGATTATAATAAGGCCTGAACCAAAGGCTACAGCCGTTAACAGTACTGTCATTACATTTTCCATGGGATTAAGCCATATATGAGGCAGAACATCTTCAAAACCGAAAATACTGCCGTACATAAAGCCCATGATGGTGGAAAATACACCAGCTGAGGAAACAATAGCAGCCAGAGGCATCTTCTTAAAGTAATACAGTAAACCGCCGCCTATTGCAAGACATAGACCTTGACCAACATCTCCGAACATGATTCCAAAAATGATGGAATAGGTGATAGCAACAAAAAGGGTAGGGTCCATCTCGTTATAAGCCGGAAGACCATACATCTTTATAAACATTTCAAAGGGCCTGAATATCTTAAAATTATTTAACTTTGTCGGCGGCTTTGAGTTAATACTAGCAAGATCTTTTTCTGATAAACAGTAGATGTTTTTATCCTTATCAATATCATGAAGTAAAGCAGGAGCGCTTTCCTCTGTAATCCAGCCGCATAGGATGAAGTATGAGGCATTTCTTTTAGAAATAGTAGTCAAGGCAGCCATTTTCCTGACATCAAAATTATTGGAATATACACTGATGTGCTCATAAGCATTTAATACCTGGTCTGAACGGCTGCTTAAGCGGGATTTCATCTCAGCGTTGATGTCGTCAATTGACTTCTGATTTTCTTCCAACTTCTTGACGAGGGAATTATAAGCCTGCTCCGGTGTTCCTTCATATTCCGAGGCAAGAGAGATATTTTCAAAATGCAGAGATGAAAATATAGTATCTGTCTTTTCAGCTTCGGAAGCCGGCACAAAATATACACCCCAAACATAGTCCGCATCATTTCGACATTCTACAAACACTGTTGTAAGGCTTTCATACACGAATTTGGAGAATTTGGTGTAATACTCACGGGAAATTCGTCCAAAGCGGTATTTTATAAATTTGAAGTCCTGAATTTTATCAAGTTCATAGTCCAGTGAGCGGAAGGGTTCAATTTTTTTCTGAAGCTCCAATAAATGCTCTCTATCGACTCCCAGCTTCTTCTTACCGGCAGTCAAATCTTCCATTTCCCGGGACGCAGATAAAATTATTGTAGACGCTTCGGAAAGGGTCATGTTGGTTGCTTTAACGGGTTGCTTGTTATCAAACCTATCTGCCAGTTCAAGAGCCTTTGCATGAATATCTTTGTAGGGATTCGTCTCGACAAAGGGTTTTAAATCCTGAACGGAACTAAGTTCGGATAGAGCATTCTCAAGGTGAATTTCATATTTATTCAAATACGTGCCTACAACTCTGTCAAACTCAGCCTTTGGACCGGTAATGGTGATAAATCTCATCTTTTCAATCAATTATTACACCTCCGATTCAAGTAATAGTAATATATTTTATTGTATCTGCAGGATCAAGCTTATAACGGATACATTCCAGTGCGGATGTAAGCCTGTCAATTTCTGTCCTCTTAAGATACAAATAATAACTGATGGGTGCCATGGAATTCTGGTATTTATCACTTTGATGTTTATAATTCTTAAATAAAGTCTTCTGATATACCTTTTCAACTGTGCCATTTGCGAGGGAAGGAATCATAAACTCATAAGGAGTTGTCTTTAATACCCCGCTGAACTCATCAATGGTGGAGGTTTCCATCAGTTTTATCAACTTATCCTTTTTTAATTTATAAGTGATGGGAATAATGTAAGCGTAGGCATCCTTAACCTGAAGATTGTAGAACTTCTTGGAGCGGTATAACCACATTATATTTAGCAGGTCTATTTCAAGACCTATGGTTTCTGTAACATACTTTAGATTATCGCCGGACAGAGTTTTATCTTTCATCTTCCATGCTTTCATGAAGTATTGGATATCAAGCTTCATTTCGTAATCAAAGGAGGTTATCTCCGTCTTCTGAATGCTGGTAAGTACAGAATAGTAGTCGCTTCCTTTAAGGTTTTCTACATATTCATCCATGGATTTGGAAGAGGCGAGTGCTGTAATATCAATACTGGAATGCTTATTAAAAAAGGCAGTAATGCTGTCCAGGTCGTATTGCCTGTGCTGGTTATAGACCATATGCATACAGTATTTCAATATGTTCACTTCATAACGGAGAAAGACAATGTCAAGTACCTTTCTTTGCTCGGGATTAGAGAAGCTGTATAATTTGGAAAAGTCCTTGTACAGGCAGTTGTCTATCATTCCCTCCACCTGACCGCGGTGGATAAGGTTTTCATCTATACCTGAAAAGATATGATCATACCCGGGATGAGACTTTAAGTACGCAATAAAATCGGCTGTGGATTCGAAGTTTGCTATTGTTTGATATTCTGCGTCTTTGACAACTTTGGCCTCCAGGGCTTTGGTTTTTGTAACAATCCCGCTATAGACTAATAAATTGCTCATAACAAACCTCCCTGTAACTAATTATTTACTCACTGATGATTTCCTGCATTATCCGATCGACATATAAATCGTGATTCCTGGCATAATTAGATTCCAAGTCGGCAAGTTGCTTTTCCCAGTCTTTTGTTATAGCTTCTTTTTCGGCGGCTAATTCCTTTGTTACCTGATTTTTTAATACAAGAAGTTTTGCATTAGTGCTATCAGCTACGTCTTTATCCAACTTTTCCAAATCATTTTTTAAGGCTTCGTGTAATTTCACTTTTTCATCGTTGGCACGTGCAATGATAAGATTCGCTTTTTCTTCAATGTCGTGTAAAAGACCAATTACATTTTCCATGTTAAACCTCCTTGCGTTTATTTTTTGTTTGGCTTACGTATAATATACGCGGTATTCATAATAATTGTAAGCCAATAAGAATTAACCTTGAAAAATTATAAAGCATGTGACCTTACGGCTAGACTAAAATAGTCAGTATAATTCCTATTTTTTAAGCTGGAACACAGCTATATAATACTACAGAAATTAAAAAATACTATCGTTAAAATGTACAAATTTCGATAAATTATTAACAATTAATTAATTATAATTAATTAAATCGTTGGAAAAATTAAATTTTTAAAAACAGTTATTTTGAGAAGCCCCAAAAATGTTTAAGTACTTGTTATTATCTATTTGTATGATATAATGAATTAGCAAAAATTTCAATAAGAATTAAGTCGTAAAAAATAATATTTTGTAACTTAGCAGCAGAATGAGAGTGGAAGAAAATATAACTGGAAAGGTTGCCACAAAGGGATTCTTTCGCTCTGTTTATAGGTGGCAGCAGGGCAGTATATCTGGCAGTATGGATACATTCAGACCTGCAATATATGATGGTGCATTATGAGATTGAGAAATGTGCGAGGTTCCAAAGAAGAGATTGAAACAAATGAATATGTTATTCATAATCCGGAACAACACAAAGGCAAATGGAAAGAAGTTTTTGGTAACGATAACCCTCTTCATATTGAGATTGGAATGGGAAAAGGTAAATTTATCTGCCAGCTTGCTACAGAGAATCCAGACATCAATTATCTTGGGATTGAAAAGTATTCCAGCGTATTAATTCGTGGTATAGAGAAAAGAAAAGATTTGGAGCTATCAAATCTCTTTTTTCTATGTTTGGATGCGGAAACTGTAAATAATGTATTTGATAAAGGAGAGGTTGAGAGAATTTATTTGAACTTTTCTGATCCTTGGCCCAAAGACAGGCATGCCAGAAGAAGATTGACCTCAAAGGAATTTTTATCAAGATATAAAGGATTTTTAAAAGAAGAGGGAGAGATCATTTTTAAAACAGATAACCGTCTGCTCTTTGATTTTTCCTTAGAAGAAGCAGAAAATGCGGGTTGGGCGCTGGTTAATCATACTTATGACCTTCATAACAGCGAATATGTAACCGGAAATGTAATGACAGAATATGAAGAGAAGTTTTCAGGACTAGGAAACCCTATACACAGAATGGTAATAAAACAGAAATAATAGTTTTACATGATACTTATGTTACCCCCTGTACAATTTAAAAAAATCTGCATATAATAGATATAAAGCTTTAAATAAGGAGATTATAATGAAAAACACATTAAAATCTCAGCTCGCTAAATCATTTAGCGGCAATATGGAACTCAACAAACGTGCACTTCAGATGAAAAATTCCTTTGACGAGATAAATGGAATATTAGGCAAGGGATTAAAAAAGAAGAGCAATAAAAAACAATCATAGATTGCTGTTAAATACAGTGTAAATGAACGAAGGAGGAACAAATATGGCTCACAAATTTACAGATGAAAATTTTGAAGAAGAAGTTTTAAAATCACAGGTTCCCGTAATGGTTGACTTTTATGCGGACTGGTGCGGTCCTTGTAAGATGATGGCACCGGTTGTTGAAGAACTTGCGACAGATTATGAGGGAACGATTAAAGTGGGCAAACTTAATGTAGATGAAGCTCCCGGCATCAGCAGTAAATACAGAGTTATGTCTATTCCCACCCTGTTATTTATTAAAGATGGGCAGGTAGTTGATACAGTAATCGGCGCAGTACCAAAATCACAGTTAACCGATAAGATTGAAAAATTAAAATAAGTTTTATGAGATCATAGTTGTAACTAACCGGGCAGTGCTTTTTACTAGAGAAAGCACTGCCCTAATTTTATCTGGTTAATAAAGAAAGCTTGTCTGAATTGGATAATAATTGTTGAAAAATAAGCTTTTGTAAACAATTAAAATAAAAATTAAAAAAGTTTAAAAAAATGCTTGCAATTTGTTTATAGATATTATATAATCATTTTTGCGTTCGGGAAACACGAACAAGCAAAATAAGCGCTTCTAGCTCAGTTGGTAGAGCACCTGACTCTTAATCAGGGTGTCCAGGGTTCGAGCCCCTGGAGGCGCACTTTGAAGTCCTAGTTTGGCAGACGAGAGAGCTGCTGGGTTAGGGCTTTTTTGTTATACAAAAAAATTTGATGCATTATTATCCTAATAATAAAATAATCAGACTACTTTATAATTTATTCAGCATGTACAATAGTATATTCTTCGGTAATTATTTCAATTGGATTTCCATTACAATTATAGATATTAGTAAAGGAGCAAGGAAAACTTCTAGCTTCTGCATTGGGACCACTTGTTAATTCAAAATGGAGGTGAGGACAACCTGACAAACCTGTATTACCTACTAAACCAATAACTTGACCTTGCTTTACTACCTCTCCAATTTTTAGATTTATACTATGATACTGTAAATGATCATATTGGGAGTACTCTCCTCCAACATGCTCTATAGTTACTACATTACCCGTGATTACTGGCCAATAGCCATGGATAGATTCTATTTTTTCTTCTTCCTCTCTACTTATCCCTATGGTTTTTTCTTTCATTTCCTCATAAACTTGTACTACTACTCCATCAGCAATAGCATATACCTTTTCTCCATAGCAAGGATAGTCTTCTTGTTTCATATTCTTATTAATAGGTACCATATGATTGTTATCTAGTTTGGCTAAATCAAAGGCAAATTCATCAGCGTTTCTTTGACGATGAGCAAGGAGACAATCAAAATTCCCGTTTACTTGCCATGTTCCCTTAACAGGAAAAGTATATTTATTTTTATTTTTATATTTTATAAGAGTGATATTCTTATTTTTCTTGTACTCAATACCCTCTTGTGTATATTTAACCTGAACTATAAGTTCATCTAATAATTCGTTATATACAATATGGAAGTACTCATTTCTTAATCCAATTTCTTCACCTGGTTGTAATGTTGCACTTTCAGCTAAACAATTGTAATCCCATAATTTTTGAGCTCCTATTAAGGCTCCTATTTGATTTTCTGAAATATGAATGTTTTTATTCCATTGTGGTATCCAGAACTTTAAAGACTCATAAGAATATACATACTCTTTTATAACCTGTCCGCATTTTTTTACTGTAAAAGAAAGTTTTTGTATTTCTATTGCAGCATCTGTTGTATTTTTAATCCTTAATGCTCTAAGCATAAAATCAGAAAAATATATATCAACATTAAAATCAGACATTGTTATTATATAATCTTTAGGTAAAATCGTAATTTCCATTTACATCACCACTTCCTTAATATTCTATTTAAATAGTATCATCAGGTAGATCAGCATCTCAACCTACAACTTTTTTCTGAAACAAAAATGCGCCATTAGCATTTTGCTTATGACACATTTTATATTTGGTTTTCTCTTCTTATTTGTAGAATAATTCTCTGGATACTTTTAAGAGATAAATAATATATCCAAATAAATAAACTCTTTTTTTAGCAGGAACTAGAATTTCACCCTCATCAATATCAACAGCATTAAGTAGGATGAACCCAATTCCAAACGATTTATTTAATTTCCTTAATTCATCATTTCATTGTCGGATGTGACAGGTACTTCTTTGGCTTTTCATAAAATTATCATCAGGGTATAGTGAAATTATGTATTTTGATTTAAAATATGTCTTAGATTGATAAATTAATTAATGATACAAACTAGATATATTTAAGAATACATCAACTGTAGAAAGTGTGATAGAATGGATGATTGGTTTACTGTTGAAAAAATAGATGATGCTACATATGCAATCAGTGAATATAAGCACTGGGAAGAAACACATTGTTATCTTCTTAATGGAAGATATAGCAGCCTTTTAATTGATACAGGGCTTGGTGTTGGAAATATTAAAAAGGTAGTTGATAATCTTACAAATCTACCGATAAAAGTAGTTACAACGCATGTTCATTGGGACCATATCGGAGGACATAAATATTTTGATAATATCGGTGTTTACGAAACAGAAAAAGACTGGATAAACACAAATTTTCCCATTCCATTAAGCGTTGTGAAAATGAATTTACTGAAAGAACCATGTGAGTTTCCAAAAGAGTTTGATAGCGAACAGTATCAAATTTATCAAGGTCAGATTTCGTTTTTATTACATGAAAATGATGTTATAAGTTTAGGGGATAGAAATATTAAAGTGATACATACACCTGGCCATTCTCCTGGTCACATATGTTTTCATGAAATAGAAAGGAATTATTTATATAGCGGTGATTTAATATACGAAGGGACTTTAGATGCATTTTACCCCTCAACCAATCCATATCAATTTATGAACTCTGTAAAAAAAGTTAAAGAATTAGCAGTAAAAAAGGTATTACCAGCACATCATATGCTTCATATAAGTCCAGACTTAATATATGATATTGATAAAGGTTTTACGGAATTATACGAATCAGGTAAACTTGTTCAAGGAAATGGATTGTACCAATTTGGTAAATTTAATATTCATATTTAAGAAGTATACGATATGAGGTCATTGTAATTGTAAGTAAATATTGATTATATCAAGCTTTGCATTTTTGTAAGTATTACACTGGGTAAAGACGATATAAATATTATGCATTATATATATGGTCATTCAGTTGATAAAAGGGTTTAACAGCTGTTCTGGTATACTCGGCCTGTCAAGGAGTCACCAGGTGTCAGACGAAATAGGAGCTTGAAATAGAAAAATGATTTAATTAATATTAAAGATATTTCTAAAGAATATAAAGGGTGAAGGAGTATCGTATGGAAGCAAAAGACAAAGTTGAGTTTTGGTTGAAAAATTTAAAACTCTTCGCGTTGAACTCTGAAGTTCATTGTTCACGTGAAGAAAAAATAATAAAACAAGAACTCATTGGTACAAGAAATGTCAATTTAGCATTTAATGAAATGATAAAACATATGCATTCTGATATGGGATTCCAATATGAAAATATTGTAAAGCAACCTGTTGTTATTAAAGGTGGGAAGCAGATTCTACTCTTTACAATTGGAATGAATAATTATTACACCGATATTTCAGCCATTCATGAAATAATTACTTATCCGACAAGGAATTATAATCAATTTAAGGTTAACGAAAATCCACCAATGGTCGCAATCTTAAACTGGTATGAAGGATTAGTGCCAGTAATTCAGACGCATATACTTATAGAAGAGGAATTATCAGAAGAGAATTATTTACTTATTTATGATATTAACAAGGAAATATATGCTTTTACTATTACAAAAATCTATCCAAAGCATGAAATCGATAGTTCATTGTATGGAAAAGAAATAGAGATAGATAATAAAAAAATTAAGTATCTTGATTTTAGTAGTTATGAAAAGCAACTTATAGATGTTAGAATGAAATTGAAAATGTAAAAGGTGTCGAATAATTTGGTAAAAGCCAACTAGTCATTAGTCATGGCCTAAGTAAGGTTAATACTATACTATTCAAAGCTTGCCCTTCAAATTTCAATATACGTTATTAAGTTTTAATGTTCGATATTATATAATATTGTGATTGTTTATTATATTTATTATTGGAGGTATAGGATGGATACAGTTTGGTCGACATATATTCAAAAAATTGGTACATTATACCTTAGTCGTTCATTACGGTTTTCCGATTTTTTTAAAGAGTCTTATATTGATACATTCATGATTGATGACAAACATAGGATATTAGAAATTGGTTGCGGACCTGGAGCATTAACACAATCAATACATCGTTGGTATCCTAATGCAGAAATCATAGGTACTGATAGGGATAGTGAATTTATTGCATTTGCATCTAAACAAGCTGCAACTATTAAGTTTATCCAAGCTGATGCCACAAGCTTGCCTTTTAGCGACAGTTCCTTTGATGCCACAATATCAAATACAGTGCAGGAACATATAGAGCCATCAAAGTTTTTTGGGGAACAATATCGTATTTTAAAACCCAATGGAGTATGCCTTGTTTTATCAGCAAGGGGAGGGATTAACATACAAGCACCATGTATTATTGAACAAACTGAATTAGAAAAAGAAATATATAAACGTACTGAGAAATATTTTAAAGAAGTAGATAAAAAATATAATGTATGCGCTTATCCCTTATCAGAGTTGGAATTGCCATTAACGATGCAGGAATATGGTTTCAATAATGTTTCTACAAGTTATTTAACTATAAACCTAACTCCAGATAATCCTGAATATACTAAAGAAATGGCATACGCAATGATTAATACTAATCGGCAAATTGAGCTTGATAACATTGACCTTTTACCTCTTATTGCACCAAAAATTATTACCTTGGATGAAATCGATGAATTAAAGCAGATTAAAAATGCCAAATATGATAAGCGTCTGCACCTATACGATAAAGGTGTAAAACAATGGGATACAAATATGTCATTAGTAATGGTGCTTCGAGGAACAAAATAAGTATAAAAAGGTAACTAAACATTTGATTTAAATTTGTAAATGCTGTGTCTATGTTTAAAAACACTAATAAGTAGAGCCAATATCCGAATTGATATCTTTTGGATATTGGCTCTTTCTTATTATGTTCTTTGATTGATTAAACAATTTAAGAAATTCCCGGGAGTTTTTATTGAAGAACAGTAATACGATTAAAGCTGTTAACTCAATTTGTAGAAAGTATAATGGGAATTAACACTTAATGGACCTTATATAACATCCTGGAAGGTTAGAACAATGATAATTTTATTCCATAAATAGCACATAAAGTATAGTAAATTTATGTATTTTGATTTACAATTATAGACAGTTGGAAATGAAGCCTATTGATGTAAAACAATGCAAAGATGGTTTTATATTAGTCATCTTAATCTTATTGATGGAGGAGGAATTAAAGATGAAGTGGAAAATGAAAAAATTGAGTATTTTAGTTATCGCCTTGTTGCTATTATTTCAAACGGCTTGTAGTAAGTCTGAAAAAACAAACGAGAGTATCAATTCCGGCAAAGTTCAAACAACGGTAAGCATTGCCCCAACTGAGACACAGGTTACGGCAACTCCAGCTGAACAAACAAGTAAACCAGCTGAGTCCCAGCCAGCTACACCATTATCAAGTAAGAAGGATAACGAGACAAAAGTTTCTATTAAGCCATTTGATGATATAAGAGCCTTTGATGGAGAAAAGAAAATATTAGAGGAAAATGAATATAGTTTGGATGATATGATTACATATACTTTTAACGAAGGTACTGTTCTAAAGGGCAACGAAAGCCGGCAAAAAGAAATAATGGATAATGGTAAAAATCCCGGTCTTGGTATCAGAAAGCTTCACGAAGAAGGTATTACAGGTAAAGGTATTAATGTTGCAATTATTGACCAGAATCTTTTACTTCATCATCCGGAGTTCGATGGAAAAATAGCGAAATATTATGATACCGGTTGTGAGCAGGATCCCAAGAGTGGTTCCATGCACGCACCTGCGGTTACAAGTATTTTGGTTGGCAGCACAGTGGGAGTGGCACCGGATTCAAAGGTTTATTTCGCTGCTGCACCGTCCTGGACCAGAGATAGCTCTTTCTTTGCAAAAGGACTCAATTGGATTATTAAAGTGAATAAAAAATTACCGAAGGATGAAAAAATTCGTGTTGTGTCAGTGTCGGCAGCACCTTCAGGAGTTGGTTCTCCTTTTATAAAAAATCAGAAAATGTGGGATAAAGCAGTTCTTGCAGCCCAGAAGGAAGGAATTCTGGTATTAGATTGCCGAGACGATAAAACAACTGGTATTATTGCTCCGGCATACTATGATCCAGAGAATCCCGATGATGCTGCGATGTGTACAGGGGGATTCCCTACATCTAAATTTATAATCCCCTCTTCGAAAATAGGGGTACCGACGTCCTATAGAACAGTTGCCGAAGAATACGTGGAAGGCTCACCTTCCTACCAGTATACTGGTCAAGGCGGGTTAAGCTGGGGAATACCTTATGCAGCAGGAGTATTGGCTTTGGGATGGCAGGTTGACCCGTCCCTAGACAATGAGCAGATAGTTAAGACCCTTTTTGAGACCAGTACGAAAGCAAAGGACGGAATAAGTAGTATAATAAATCCAACCGCTTTTATTGATGCAATTAAGAAAGCTAAGGAATAGGAAATATGTTATAAAAAGTTTTATATAAAGTAAGATAAAGAGTAACAAGGGATATTAATTATAGGAAAGAGTCAGTATCTGAATGAGCGAATTTCAGGTACTGACTCTATTATTATACCTAAAAAGGAGTCAATGATATTGAAAAACTCGAGCATGAGATTTACACACCTGACTGTCTGTACTACAGAATTCATGGACATTGCTTATTCTATCAATAAATCAAACAGGATTTAGATTAAAGTATAGTAAAATTATAGCATATGATTTAAAATAATAAATATTTAAGCATAGTAAAGATAGCAAAAGGTGTAGCTTGCCTTGCATTTGTTTCATTGTATAAAATCCAAATCAGGAAAACCAATTTTGGGAGAATGACAAAGAATGAATCTGAAAGAAAGGTCAAAACAGTTGAAAATAGATATCCCCGCTATTTTTATAGCGTTGAGGGAAAAAGAGACGCCTGTAATTGCAAAAATTCTTGCCGGTGTTACCATTGCCTATGCATTATCCCCAATAGACCTTATACCAGATTTTGTACCTGTGCTAGGTTATTTGGATGATGTAATTATATTGCCGCTTCTTATCACACTGACGGTACGGTTGATTCCCGCAGACAAATTTGCTGAATGTCGTTTAATGGCTGAAGGACTATGGGCAGATGGCAAACCAAAGAAATGGTATTTGGCTTTACCGATTGTAGCCATATGGGTAATTGTGATATATTCTATTATAAGAATTATCTGGTTCTGATAATGAGGGTTAGCGGAAGATGATTTATAGTTTTAACTACAAAGGCAAAAGGAAGAAAACAGATGAAAGAGAAAGCAATAAAATACTTGATGAAGGACCAACTGCTGCATATCGGGATGATTGAACCTATCAATAGGAACACCGCCGATATCTTATATGCAGATTCAGATTGTGTGTTAATGAAAGAACTAAAAAGCAATGCCCTAATGATATCTGCAGCTTCCTTTGAAAAAGGGCATGAAGTACTTAGTAAGATATCTGAATGCAGTCTTATTGTAGCGCATCAGCAATTCATGGCAGACTATATATCAAATAAATTCGGATTAAACAATAAACTTGAATGCTTTCAAGCAGCTTATCTGAGCAAAGATAAACTGGTTATAGATAAAAGTATAGAAGTAAGACAGTTAGATATCAACCATGCAGATTCAGTCTTGAAACATTATGATTTGCTGTCAGATTCAGAAATTAGAGCTCTTTTAAAAGACGGCAGTATATATGGGGGATATAAAGATGAAGTTCTTGTAGGCTTTATTGGAACTCATTTGGAAGGCAGCATAGGGTTGTTAGAGGTATTTCCTGAATACCGGCATCTGGGTTATGGCACAGTTCTTGAAAGTTATATGGTGAACAAAATACTTGATATGAGCGCTATACCTTATGCGCAGGTTGAAGTAAATAATACAAAGTCGATGGCATTGCAAAAGAAGCTTGGATTTAATATATCTGAGAACAGCATTTATTGGATTTTTAATTAAGTCTCTTCAAGAGTTAATGGATGGCTTATTAATAATATGTGGTTAGAAAAAAGATAACAGGTAAAGCAAATGAAAGGTCATGAAATAAATGAAGGTTTTAGTAACAGGTGCCACAGGGCAGTTAGGTTACGACGTTTTGAAAGAACTGAAGAAAAGAAGCATAGATGCTGTCGGCATCGGTTCAAAAGACTGTGATATAACCATTCAAAAGGCTGTCTTTCAGATGATAGAGAATATAATGCCAAATGTAATAATTCATTGTGCCGGTTATACTGCAGTTGATAAGGCTGAAGACGAAGTAGATAAATGTAATTTAATTAATGCAGAGGGAACAAGAAACCTTGCATTAGCGTGCAATAAATACGATATTACTCTATTGTATATAAGCACTGATTATGTATTCAGTGGAGATGGCATAGAACCATGGCAAGCAGAGGCTGAAAGAAACCCGGTCAGCCAGTATGGAAAAAGTAAGTATCAGGGAGAAGTGGCAGTTGAAGAACTGCTGGATAAATATTTTATAGTAAGAGTTTCGTGGTTATATGGAATTAACGGAAAAAATTTTGTTAAGTCTATGCTGAAACTTGCTGATACTCAGAATAGCATTAAGGTAGTTTCAGACCAGATTGGTTCACCGACATATACCATAGATGTGGCTAAAATTTTAGTGGATATGATTCAGACAAATAAATATGGAAAGTACAATGTATCAAATGAAGGTTTCTGCTCCTGGTATGAATTTGCTCAAGAAATATTTGAGTACACGAGTAAAACTATTGAAATTATTCCAATAACTAGTGAAGAGTATGGTGCAAAGGCAAAGAGACCCTTTAACAGCCGAATGGATAGTAGTAAACTGGTGGAAAACGGGTTTGAATCATTACCGGAATGGAAGAATGCTTTGAAGAGATTTCTAAAAGAATACAATGGGAAGCAGCCATTAATATAATGAAGGAGTAGTATATGGAGATAAAAAACGTTGATCTGTTTACGAATGATTATATCTGGAAGGATTCTGTTGGCTTAATCACAAAATCGTTAGGTGCAGCAGCAGGCAGCCAAAAAATTTATGTTAATATTGATACTGTTCCACCAAAAGCCTACAGCACGAAGTACCATAGTCATTCCCAGCAGGAAGAATTTTTTATGGTCCTTTCAGGGACCGGCACGTTACGACTGAACGACAAAGAAGTGCCCGTAAAGCAAGGTGATTTTTTTGCTAAGCCGGCAGCACAAAACATTGCTCATACATTTTATAATTCTGGCAGTGATAATTTGGTTATTTTAGATGTAGGAACAAATGAAAAGGAAGACACTTGTTACTATCCGGATGATGATATGTACTTACAAAAATCAAATGAGCAACGTCGTAGTTTTCCTGGCTCAGCTATTGATCCATTGTGGACATCAGAGCCGAATTGAGGCAACGAGCAATAGAAGCAACGAGCAATAGAAGCAACGAGCAATAGAAGCAACCTATAGGGGGGATTTATACTATGAAGATTGTATTCGTAAGACACGGGGAACCGGACAAAACCTATGTGGACGAAAAAGGGTTTATCGGAATGGGAAGAGATATGGCTCCATTAACAGAGCTTGGGATAGCACAGGCGAAAGAGGCTTCTAGGAGTCCGCTGCTGCAAGGCTGCCAGATAATTGTAGCTTCGCCTTATACAAGGGCATTGTATACGGCAGCTATTCTCTCTAAAAATGCTAACTTGGATATCCTGGTGGAAATAGACCTACATGAATTCCTTCCGGATAAGACTTTTCAAGTAAAGGGAGAAGAAGAAAATTCAAATTTACATAAAGAATTCATTAAGTGCCGCGGGGAATATCCCCAAGGGGAAACAAAAAAATGGGAGACAATTTCTGAAATTATCAAACGTACGAAGCCTGTAATGGATAAGTACTATGATCTTGGATATGAGAAGATAGTTGTTGTCGCACATGGGGGAGTTATAAGAAGGTATGCAGGGATAGATGTAATAGCATACGGAGAAGTCTTAGAAGTTGAGTACAACAAAGAGTTTCAATGTTTTGGGTGGGTGTAAGGCAGCTCAGTCTCAGAGGTAATTCTGAGACTGAGCTTTTTCTTTTCATAATCCCATCAGATTATCTGTTAATAAGGAAATTAATATGAATAATAATTAAAATATTGCAATTAATATGAATAAAAATAAATTATGTATTGCAGAAAAAATAAGAAGTGTTATAATAATCAATAATACAAACCCACGTCATTAATCATAAACTACTGTTATGCTTGAAAAGTTTGATATAATAAAGCATATTCTTCATTAGCCGGCCGTTACAATAATACTGTATTAAAAAGTGAATAAAAATACATAACATAATATAATTCAATGTTCCAGAGGAGGGACTATAAAATGAAAACTAAAATATTTGTAGACGGAAGCGAAGGCACAACCGGACTTCGTATACATGAACGCTTTCAGAATCGCCAGGACCTGGAGATACTGACCATATCTCCGGAATTGAGAAAAGATGAAATGGAAAGAAAAAGGCTTATCAATGCTTCTGATATTACCTTTCTCTGCCTGCCAGATGCTGCTGCAAAAGAAGCAGTGGCTATGGTAGAAAACGAAAACGTTAAGATTATAGATACTTCGACAGCCCATAGAACTGACAGAGAATGGGCCTACGGTTTTCCGGAGCTATCGAAAGAATATAAGACTAAGATTCAAAAGGGCAAGCGAATCAGTGTACCCGGCTGCCATGCAACGGGCTTTATTTCCTTACTATATCCACTGATAACAAAAGGAATTCTCCCTGGGGACTATCCGGTCAGCAGTTTCTCCCTTACAGGATACAGCGGCGGCGGAAAAAAAATGATAGCGGAATATGAGGATGCTAATCGCCTGGCAGAGTACAATGCTCCCAGAGAGTATGCCTTAAACCAGCAGCATAAGCACCTGAAAGAGATGAAGTATATAACCGGCCTTAGTAGAGAACCTTTATTCTCTCCTATTGTAGCAGATTATTATAGCGGTATGCTGGTCTCGGTTCCTTTCTATCTGGATATGTTAAAGGGAGTTTCTTCGCCGGAGTTTGTACAGGAGCTTTTGACGGAATACTACAAGAATGAGCTCTTTGTTCAAGTCATGCCCTTTGGGGCAGAAGCCGATAAACATGGCTTCTTAAGCGGCAATAGCTGTTCCGGCTGGGACGGACTTAAGATCTATGTTACCGGTAATAAGGAACGGATTGTTTTATCCGCACATTTTGACAATCTGGGGAAAGGTGCTTCCGGTGCAGCTATTCAATGTCTGAATCTGATGCTTGGCTGTAAAGAGGAAGAAGGCCTGGTATTATAAAGGCTGTTGCTTTTCTAAAAAGTATGTTATGATAGAGTTAATATCAGTTAAGGATGAATCTGGAACTGCAGCTGGTGTATTATCATAAAGGAAAGCATCCTTTTTATTAGAAAGGAAAGTAAATGGAGAAGAAAACCACTGCACGGCTTAGTAAGAAAGTGCATGCACATATCCTGGATGGCGCTACAAGCTATACTCACACTCATGAAGATGGCGAAGAACATAAACACAGTCACCAAAATACAAAGGCAGTCTTAAACCGGTTATCCCGGGCCTCCGGTCATTTGGAATCCGTAAAACGGATGATTGAGGATGGGAAGGATTGCAGCGAGGTACTCATCCAGCTTTCGGCAGTAATTGCAGCTCTTAACAGTACCGGAAAGATAATACTGGAAGACCATATTCAGAATTGTATTGTGGATGCAATTGAATCGGGAGACAAAACTTCCCTAGAGAATCTTAACAAAGCGATTGATAGATTTATTAAGTAAATAGATACCTATAAACATGCCCCTATCCCTATCCGGGGCATGTTTTGTATCTTATAGTAAAATATTCTTCCTGTTTGTTCTACCTAATGCATATAAATACCAGTCTGAAATATTCTGAAAAATTTTGCATAAATATCCCCCCCATAGGCTTGTTTTTAGCTGCAGGTCCGCTATAATTCAGATAGATTGTTAAACAGAAGGAGATTAATTATGCATATGGCAGATGCTCTTATTGCACCCGCTGTTGCAGCGACTATGTATGCTGCTTCCGGTGTAACAACGGCTTATTCAATAAAAAAGGTAAGACTTGAAAATGATCCTAAGAAAATACCGACTATGGGAATTATGTCAGCCTTTGTTTTTGCAGCCCAGATGATTAATTTTACAATTCCGGGCACCGGCTCCAGCGGACACTTATGCGGCGGGCTGCTGCTATCCATATTATTAGGACCTTACGCAGGATTTCTGTCAATGGTATCGGTTCTGCTGATACAATGTCTGTTATTTGCAGACGGAGGGTTATTGGCATTGGGAGCTAACATATGGAATATGGCTTTCTATGGATGTTTTGTAGGATATCTTTTAATCTACCGTCCTCTTACCGGCAAGACAATAAACAAAAAAAGTATAATGATAGCTTCTGTATTGGGAAGTGTAATAAGTCTTCAGTTGGGGGCATTCAGTGTGACCTTGGAGACCTTGTTCTCCGGTATTACCGCTCTGTCCTTCGGACAATTTTTAGCACTGATGCAGCCTATTCATCTTGCTATCGGTACCGTAGAAGGATTGATAACAGGGGCAGTTGTAATATTTTTATATAATACGAGACCGGAGCTGATTCAAAAAGGTGCACCGGAAGGAAGTTATAGTTTTAAAAAGGTAATGGTAATCATGGGAATCGCAGTACTTCTAATCGGCGGAGGGTTATCCCTTGCAGCGTCACAGCATCCGGACGGCCTTGAATGGTCTATTGAGAAAATTACAGGAAATACAGAGTTAGCTGCTAAGGATACATATTCAGATGCCGTACAATCAGCAGAAAAAATACAGGAAAAGACCGCAATATTACCGGATTATTCCTTCCCAGACAGTAATTCTCCTGTTGGAACCTCCTTTTCTGGAATTATCGGGGCTGGAATTGTAGCAGTGCTTACCATTGGCTGCGGCGTTTTGTTCAAGATGTTTCGAAGAAAAGACAGCACGGCGGAATAAAAAAACATACGAATCTTTTATCAGGAAGGCAGCTTCTTCTATTAGAGGAACTGCCTTCCTCTTCCTGCATTTCATCCCATTGCCCAAAGTTTGCAGGTAACGGAAAGGACATAAGTTATGGCTAAAATAACAGATGCAATATTTGCCGTTCATGAATTGGAGGAAATGGCAGAGAGAAAGACGGAAGTTAACAGAGTACATCCTCTGGTGAAATTAGTTGTTACCCTGATATATATGATAATAGTAGTATCTTTTCAAAGATATAATTTTTTTGGTTTATTTCCCTTCATAATATATCCTGTTATCCTATTAAAACTCTCGGACATACCTCTTAAAACATGTCTAAAAAAGATAAGCGGACTTATTCCGTTGCTTCTATTTATAGGAATATTCAATCCTATTTTTGACAGAACACCTGTATTCATTCTTGGAAGAGTTGGAATATCCGGAGGAGCAATATCCATGGTTACACTGTTCCTAAAAGGAATGTATTGCATCTCAGCTTCTTTCCTATTAATTGCAACCACAGGTATTGATGGTATTTGCTATGCATTAAGGCTTCTGCATGTACCTAATCTGCTGGTTACACAGTTTTTGCTTACCTATCGCTATATTACGGTGCTAATGGCAGAAGCCAACGATGTGTATCAGGCCTATTCCTTAAGAGCCCCCGGAGAAAAGGGCGTGAAATATAAAATATGGGGTTCTCTTCTTGGACAACTGCTGCTTCGCTCTATCGATAGGGCAGGTAATCTATATGAAAGCATGTTGCTGCGAGGATTTAACGGTGAATTTACTTATATTAGGAAGACCAGGATGCAAGATAAGGATTATGCCTATTTGGCCTTATGGCTTGGGATATTTGCAGCACTCTTTATTGGAATAAAGATATTAGTTCGGTAAGATACCGGAAAGGGCGGTTTACTATGTGGATGACAAAAGGAAAAGATACGAATAAACAAATGAAGGACAATCTTACAAAGGATACGAAAGATAGAGGTTTAATAGAATGCAGTAATTTATCATTTTCCTATGAAAGTGGTGCTCAAATCCTAAAGGATATTACCTTCTCTACGAAGGAAGGAGAGGCTGTGGGAATTGTGGGTGCCAACGGAGCAGGTAAATCCACACTTCTTCGAATACTGGTCGGGTTGGAAACAGCTTATAAGGGAGAGGTGTTAATAGATAAGATTACGGTAAAGCGGGATACTTTAGCTGCGGTAAGAGCCCATGCCGGTTATTTATTCCAGGATTCCGATAATCAGCTTTTTACTCAAAGCGTCTATCAGGATGTTGCTTTTGCACCGAGAAACTATGGACTGGAAGAGAAGGAAGTTGATAAAAGAGTTATGGAGGCCCTTGAGACCATGGGAATTACTCATTTAAAGGACAAGCAGATCTATAAGATGTCCGGAGGAGAGAAGAAAATGGCTTCCATAGCCACCTTGTTATCTATGACACCGGATATTCTATTATTTGACGAACCCTCCATAGCACTTGACCCCAGTAACCGCAGGACTTTGATTAATGTACTTAACCGCCTGAAGCTGACAAAACTGATTGCTTCCCACGACTTGGATTTAATACTGGAGACCTGTTCCAGGGTTATCTTGATTTCAGAAGGACGGATTGTAAAGGATGGACCGGCAGAGGATATCTTAAAGGATAAGGCTGTTTTGGAGGCAAATCATTTGGAATTGCCGTTATGTATGCAAGGATATATTCCGTATAAGGATGCTATTGACAAGGGAAGCAAAGAAGGCGCAGAATGATAGTAATCAGGTTAAAAAAGTATTTTTCCAACTACGTATTCAGGAGTACTAAATCGATGAATTAATATTCACGAAAGGAGTTTAAGATGGATTTAGAAAATATGCCAAGTCAGAGGCTTCGTAAGATTGCTCCGGAACTGGACCCTTTGAGAAGAGGGATGGGCTGGAGTATTGAAGATTTATCAAAACCTCAGATTATGATAGAAAGCACATTTGGGGACAGCCATCCGGGCAGCGCCCATCTTTTCGGACTGGTGGAAAAGGCCGTTAAGGGAATAGAAGGAGAGGGAGCCAAGGCTTCCAGATATTTCACTACTGATATATGTGACGGCATGGCTCAGGGGCACGACGGAATAAACTATTCGCTGGTATCCAGGGAGACCATTGCCAATATGATTGAGATTCATGGGGGAGCAACACCCTTTGACGGAGGAGTCTTTATCGCCAGCTGTGACAAAGGTGTTCCTGCTCATTTGATGGGAATCGGAAGATTAAATATACCTTCAATTATGGTTACAGGGGGAGTAATGGAGGCAGGTCCGAAGCTTCTTACCCTGGAACAAATAGGCGCTTACAGCGCGATGTACAGGCGCGGTGAGATCTCAGAAGAAGAGTTAAATTATTATAAATACAATGCCTGCCCGTCCTGCGGAGCCTGTTCTTTTATGGGGACTGCCTCCAGTATGCAGATAATGGCAGAGGCACTGGGGCTTATGCTTCCCGGAAGTGCCTTAATGCCGGCTACCTGTGAGGACTTATTAACCCAGGCGAAGGCAGCAGGAGAACAAGTCGTTAAACTTGCCAGAGAGGGAATCAAAGCAAGAGATATTGTAACATTAAAGTCCTTTGAGAATGCAGTTATGGTGCATGCTGCCATATCGGGCTCAACCAACTGCCTTCTCCATATGCCCTCTATTGCCAGAGAGTTTGGCATTGAATTGGATAGTGACAGTTTCGACAGGCTTCACAGAGGGGCTCATTACCTGTTAGATATACGGCCTTCCGGTAAATGGCCTGCCCAGTATTTCTACTATGCAGGAGGTGTGCCGGCGGTAATGGAGGAAATTAAGAGAAACCTTCATTTAGAAGTATTAACGGTTACCGGAAAAACTCTGGGAGAGAATCTGGAAGAGCTAAAGAAGAACGGATATTATGAGAAATGCTATTCCTATCTGAAAGATACAGGATTAAAGAGGGAGGATATTATTCGTCCCTATGACAACCCTATCGGAAAAGACGGAACCATAGCAGTATTAAAGGGAAATCTGGCACCGGAAGGGGCAGTGGTAAAACATTCGGCTGTCCCGAAGGAAATGCACAAGGCACTTCTTACCGCAAGACCGTTTGACAGTGAGGAAGAGGCTATAGAAGCAGTACTTAGTAAAGCAATAAAACCGGGAGATGCAGTTATCATCCGTTATGAGGGACCCAAAGGAAGCGGTATGCCGGAGATGTTTTATACCACGGAAGCTATTTCCTCTGATCCAGAGCTTGGCAAAACAATTGCCTTAATCACCGACGGACGCTTCTCCGGTGCATCAAAAGGCCCTGCCATCGGTCATGTTTCACCGGAGGCGGCAGAAGGCGGCCCCATTGCTCTGGTGGAGGAAGGGGATTTAATCTTACTGGATATAGAGAATCGTATTCTTAAACTAGCCGGAGTAAAGGGAAAGGACTTATCAGAGGAAGAGATGGGAAATGTTCTCGAGGAAAGACGTAAACATTTAAACGCAAGAGAACCTAAATATAAAACCGGTGTGTTAAGCATCTATGGAAAACATGCGGTATCCCCTATGAAGGGCGGCTATATGGAGTAGGCAAATGCCTAAGCTTAAGTTATTAAGTTATATTGGTACTATAGTAATATAATAATACAAAACTTCATATGAACATCAAAAGTCTTGTTTTAAAACATATACAGGCAATTTTAAAAAAGCAGAAAGAACGAGTGCGCCTTGGAACCAGTAAATGCGCTTTGAAACCAGCGAATGCGCTTTGGAACCAGCAAATGCGCTTTAGAATCAGCGCAGGAGTCTTTCTGCTTTTTGAAAATTGCGGTCCCATTGTGAAAGACTGTCTTTATGACTAAAAATTCTTTAAAATAAAAACATATAACTTGGAAGATACTATCATGGATAACATTTAATTTGATATGCAAATGAAAGGAAAAACCATGAGACCTTCCAAGATATATTATGAACCGGATGTTTTAGGGTATAAGTTAGGCAGGGAGCTGCAAGAAAAATACAAGGACCTTGAATGGGTAGAGATAGAAAGCCATAACAATATTGAAGAGCTTAGAACAAAAGAAAACAAGGAATTTAAAGAGTTAAAGACTCTTTTAATCCTTGGCACCAGAAAGACCCACAAGTATTCACCGAATTTTAAGGTATCCGATTATCTGGTACCCTTTACGTCTTCGGGCTGTACGGCTATGTGCCTTTATTGCTACCTGGTTTGTAATTATAATAAATGCTCTTACTTAAGAGTATTTGTCAACCGGGAAGAAATGATGAATAAGCTTATCCGCTTTTCAGAAAGAAGTGATGCGGAAAATGTTTTTGAAATCGGCAGTAACAGTGACCTGATTCTCGAGAATACGATTACCGGTAATCTGCCCTGGATTTTGGAGGAGTTCCTAAAAGCCAGTAAGGGGAAGCTTACATTTCCCACTAAATTTAATATGGTGGAGCCGATGCTAAACATAAACCACCAGGGCAGAGTTATTTTTCGGATGTCTGTTAATCCTCAGTATATTATCAGCAATATTGAAATCGGCACGGCTTCTCTTATGAACCGGATTGAAGCGCTGAATAAGGTGGCAGAAGCCGATTACCCAGTGGGTATTCTGATAGCACCGGTGATATTTCTGGATAATTGGAAGGAACTTTATAGTGAACTTCTGGATGTTTTAATGGAAAAGCTCTCTCCTAAAGTGAAAAAATCTATGTTTATAGAGATTATCTTTATGACCTATAGCTTTATTCACAGGAGTATAAACAAGGAAGCCTTTCCGGAAGCGGTTGACCTTTATGATAAAGAGCTTATGAAGGGCAGAGGTATGGGAAAATACTGCTATCGGCCGGAGCTTCGGGAGGAAGGAGAAAGCTTTTTATTAGAAGAGATAGATAAAAGATTCGGAAGGGATAAGATTCTCTATTTTAGTTAAATATAATAGGCTGGGCAGGCAGACTAATATTACAATGAAAGCTAGCGTTTAATAAAAAACCGGTTAAGACAGCAAAAAAAGCCTTAACCGGTTTTTTGATTGTATAAATCACGTAAAGAAGTTTACAGCAGGATAAGATAATATCCATATAGATGCTCACTAGGTTACTAGACAAGGCTAGTGTATATCTTAACGAATAAAATTAGTAAATACCCTTTCTTCTGGTTGAGGCAGAGGAACTCCTGTATTTTTACCCGCTTCAATACATTTAAGCAGCCAGGCCATATTCTTTCCAAGATTTCTCATAACCTGCATGCCTTCTAAATCCTGACGTACTTCCTCAGGAGTATTTCCGTGCACCATGTTCCAGTACTGGGAAGAAACTACCGGCATATTGGATATTGTAAAATATTTATTTAGCTGATCCAGGGAAGCGGTAGAACCTGCTCTTCTGCAGCTTACTACAGCAGCACCGGGTTTGTAAGAAAATCCGGTACCGGAATAAAAGAAACGGTCTAAAAAGGATGTAATGGCTCCGGAAGCCGAAGCGTAATGAACAGGGGCGCCAAAAATAAATCCATCCGCTTCTTTTGCCAGTTCCAGCGCTTTGTTAACAGTGTCATCATCATAAGCACATTTCCCGGGGAATTTATAACAGACTCCGCAATCCATACAACCTCTTATCGGTTTATTTCCTATGTGAAATATTTCAGCAGATATCTGCTCCTTCTCTAAAGTACCGGCGATTTCCTCCAGTGCTGTATATGTACAGCCGTGAATGTTAGGACTTCCGTTAATAAGTAAAACTTTCATAAATAACCATGCCCTTTCAAATCGAATTATATTTTTATTAGTAAAAATAGCTACCTTTAAATAATAACACTTAAATTCTAATCGGAAAAGAGGAAAAAGGTTGTTTTTACGAGGGGATTTGATACAATGAATGATAACTATAGAAAGTTTTAAGAAAAAAGAACATTTGAACTATGAAAGAGTGGTATTCATAAATGGATTTATATCAGAGTTTATTAAAATACAGGGAAGAAGGATACTACCCGATGCATATGCCGGGGCATAAGAGAAATACAGACTTACTCCAGATGGTAAATCCCTATTCCATTGATATTACAGAAATTGATGGTTTTGATAACCTGCACAGGCCGGAGGGTATTATAAAGAACGGCATGGAACGCTGGGCAAGAATCTATGGCTCCCTGGATACCTATTATTTGGTGGGCGGAAGTTCTGCCGGAATTCTTGCCGGAATCTCTGCTGCCACGAATAGAGGAGACAAGATTTTGGTAGCCAGAAACAGTCATAAATCCGTCTATCATGGAATCTATCTAAATGGGCTTAAGCCGGTTTATCTCTATCCGGAGAGGATAAAGAGCTTTGGTATAAACGGCAGCATTTCCCCAAAAACGGTGGAAGAAATTCTGGAGAGGGAAAAGGACATTCGATTGGTGGTAGTTACTTCGCCTACCTATGAAGGAGTGGTATCGGACATAGAAGGGATAGCTAAAGCAGCCCACCGGTACAAAATACCCCTTATGGTGGATGAGGCCCATGGTGCCCATTTGGGATTTCATCCCGGCTTCCCAAAGAACTCTGTCGCCTGTGGTGCTGATATTGTGGTTCAAAGTATTCACAAAACGCTGCCGGCCTTCACCCAAAGTGCCCTGCTTCATGCAAATAGCAGCCTGATAGCTAAGGACAAGCTTTTAAGGTATCTTTCCATTTATCAAAGCACAAGCCCTTCCTACATACTGATGGCAGGGATGGATAAATGCAGGGAGCTGCTGGAAAGCAGAGGAAAAGAACTGTTTGCAGCTTATTATGAAATGTTAACAGAGTTCTTCAAGGCGGCAGAAGAATTTAAGAATATCAGGCTATTAACCGATAATATAGTTAGGGCAGAAGGCAGTTATGCTTTTGACCCATCAAAATTGAACCTTAGTGTCAGAGGAACGGAGTATACCGGAACAAAGCTCTATCATATGCTTCTTACAGAATATAAGATACAGATGGAAATGGCAGCAGGAGACTATTGTCTGGGAATGACCAGTATTGGCGACCGGAAGGAAGGCTTTGACAGGTTGTTCCGGGCACTGTTCGAAGTGGATAAACGCTTGAGCCTGGATAACCGGCATAAAGAAAAAGCTTCTGCTAGTAAGTCCATAGATTACAGCATAAGTCCCGCCAAGGTCTTAACTACCTGTGAAGAGGCTCAGAATGCCGAAACAAAGACCATCTCCTTAGAGGAGAGCAAAGGCTTAATTGCAGCGGAGTATGTTTATCTGTACCCGCCGGGAATACCTTTATTGGTACCGGGGGAGGAGATTACAGAGGATATACTTCACCTGATAGCTGTGTATAAAGAACAGGAATTGACCATACAGGGACTAAGTGATTTTAATGCCTGCAAGATAAAGGTTGTAGTTTAGATAAGTTCATAAAAAATATATAAATAAAAGGAATGGGTAAAGGAATGCATAAGCTGTTTGTTGTTATGGGCAAAAGCGCATCAGGAAAAGATACGGTATTTAGGGATATTACTCAAAGAGAAGAGCTTTCCTTAAAAACAATTGTAGGATATACCACAAGACCGATAAGGGACGGCGAGCAGGATGGCAGAGAATATTTCTTTGTCAGTAAGGAAGCTCTGTTAACTTATCAGGATGAAAATAAAGTTATTGAACACAGAGCATATGATACCATGCACGGTGTATGGGACTATTTTACCTTGGATGACGGACAGATTGATTTCGAAACGGGCAGTTCCATTATGCTTGGCACGCTGGAATCCTATGGGCAGATTAGAAGATACTTTGGAGAAGAACGAGTGTATCCGATCTATCTGGAGGTGGAGGATGGACTACGCCTGGAGAGAGCTCTGCTGCGGGAAAAGACTCAGAAGAAACCGAAATATGCAGAGCTTTGCAGAAGATTTTTGGCAGATGAGGAAGACTTTAAAGAAGAAAATCTGAAGGCTCTTGGGATTATAAAGAGATACGACAATACAGACAGAGAACTATGTCTGGCAGAAATCCTAAAGGATATCAGGTTAAATATGGGAATTTAAAATTCTTCTATATATTTTTTTCCGGTTATGCTATAATGGAAACTGGAATTAGCATATGCAAAAACTTAAGGCACGGGTGAAAGGAAGAGAGAAGGAGAGGGAAGTATGGACATAAAAGTAAATCAAATGCAACCTGTTAATCAAACCCAACCCACTGCACCTTTGCCGGAAGCAGACGGTTCTTTTAAATTTACCCTAATCAGCAATATTGAGGAACAGGGACTAAAAGAACGGCTGAACCTGATGATGGAAGAAATCACTCAGCAGGGTAAGAAACTGGGAAAGCATATGGATGTCCGGGATATGAGAAAGTACCGGCAGCTAATCAAAGATTTTATGAATGAAGTGGTGAATCGTTCTCACAAGTTCAGCAGAGAGAACTTTCTGGACAGGAGAGGCCGGCACCGTGTATATGGTATGATAAAGCTCATCGATCAGAATTTGGACGAGTTAGCCCTAGAACTAATAAAAGATGAGAAAGACACCATTGCCATATTAAATAAAATAGATGAAATTAAGGGATTACTTTTAGATATACTTGCATAACGAAGGGACGGTAGGAAATGGCTGGATTTGGACAGATAATTGGTCATGAACAGATGAAGGAACATCTAAAGACTGCCATCAGGACGGAAACAGTCTCTCATGCCTATATCTTCTCCGGTGAAGAGGGGATGGGCAAGAAAACCTTAGCCTGGGCCTTTGCAAAAGGCATCCAGTGTGAGAATAGGGAACAGGACGGAGACGGCTGCGGTCATTGTAAATCCTGTCTGCAGGCAGAATCAAAAAATCACCCGGATATTATTTATGTGACTCACGAAAAGGCAAGTCTCGGGGTGGATGATATCAGAAATCAACTGAATAATGATGTTCTGATAAAACCCTATAGCAGCAGCCGTAAAATATATATTATTGAAGATGGGGAGAAGATGACAGAGCAGGCTCAGAATGCTTTGCTAAAGACTTTGGAGAATCCTCCCTCTTATGCGGTTATTATTCTTCTTACCAATAACATCAATGCATTTCTTCCTACGATTCTTTCAAGATGTGTTATTCTGAAATTAAATCCGGTAGGTGAAGAAGACATCAAAACATTTTTGATGCAAGTCTATAAAACACCCGATTACCAGGCAGAGCTTAGTGCGGTATTCGCCCAGGGAAACATAGGCAGGGCAATCTCCTATGCGTCCAGTGAGAATTTTGCGGCTATGAAGGACAAGGTTCTTCATCTGTTAAGGTATATAGATCAGATGGAATTATATGAACTGATTGACGGACTTAAGGATTTATCAGGGCAAAAGGAAAATATAGACGAGTATCTGGATCTTATTACATTATGGTATCGTGACATCTTAATGTTTAAGGTTACAAAGGATATTAATCTTTTATTATATAAGGGTGAATACTCTGAAATACAACGTCAGGCCAGTAAGAGAAGTTATGAAGGCCTGGAAGAGGTTATTAAGGCAGTGGAGAAAGCAAAGGTTCGCCTTAATGCCAATGTAAATTTTGACATTGTAATGGAACTTATGTTTCTTACCATAAAAGAAAACTAAGGAAAGAGGAAAGGTTATTTTATGACGACGGTAATAGGAGTTCGTTTTAGAAGAGCCGGTAAGATTTATTTTTTTGATCCTGCCGGATATGAGATAAATCAAGGCGATAATGTAATTGTCGAAACAGCAAGAGGCGTTGAATACGGTCATGTGGTAATAGGGCCAAGGGACGTAGAAGAGAACAAAATTATTCAGCCTCTAAAGCCGGTAATCAGAACCGCCACACCGGAAGACGATGAGATAGAAATTAAGAATAAAGTGAAAGAAAAGGAAGCTTTCCAGATCTGCCTGGAAAAGATTAAGAAGCATGAACTGGAAATGAAGCTCATTGATTCAGAGTATACTTTTGATAACAACAAAGTATTATTTTATTTCACTGCAGACGGAAGAATTGACTTTAGGGAACTTGTAAAGGATTTGGCAAGTGTTTTTAAGACCCGAATCGAGTTACGCCAGATTGGTGTAAGGGATGAAACAAAGGTAGTGGGAGGCATCGGCATCTGCGGAAGACCTTTATGCTGCCATACACACCTTTCTGAATTTGCACCGGTTTCCATTAAGATGGCAAAGGAACAAAATCTTTCACTGAATCCTACCAAAATATCCGGAGTCTGCGGACGTCTTATGTGCTGCTTAAAACATGAGGAAGAAGCTTATGAGGATTTAAACAGCAAGCTTCCTAATGTCGGAGATATGGTTACTACAAATGACGGCCTTCGAGGTGAAGTTCAGAGTGTAACAGTATTAAAGCAATTGGTTAAGGTTATTGTAACCCTTGAGAACGATGAGAAGGAAGTACGGGAATACAAAGCCTCCACGCTTAAGTTCAATGCGAAAAAGCGTAAAGAAAAAGTTGCTCTGGATGAAGAGCTTCGAGTACTTGAAATGCTTGAAATGAAGGAAGGAAAATCCCATCTGGATGATGTATAACAATGAGAGATGAGAGCAAGACCCCTGATATTACCCAGGAAACAATAGAGAATAAGAACAGGGCTTTAAAAGATAGTCAGGTAAGTCCGGAAACCAAGATAAACGGTGAAAGCTTTTTGCTTCCTGGAGAGAGAATAGATGAGCTGCAGCGAAACGGTTATAAGATTATACAGAACAGTAAGAAATTTTGTTTTGGTATGGATGCAGTACTCCTGTCCGGTTTTGCAAAAGTAAAGGAAGGCGAAAAAGCGCTGGATCTGGGTACCGGTACCGGGATTATACCGATTCTTTTAGAAGCAAAGACAAAAGGAGAGCACTTTACAGGCCTTGAAATACAGGAAGAGAGTGCCGATATGGCAAGGCGAAGTGTGGCTCTAAATAAGCTGGAGCAAAAGATATCAATTGTAACAGGAGACATTAAGGAAGCAGGAAATCTCTTCGGAGCTGCTTCCTTTCACGTAGTTACCAGTAACCCGCCCTATATGAATAATCTTCATGGGTTAAAGAACCCGGACCTTCCGAAAGCGATAGCAAGGCACGAGATTCATTGTACCCTTGAGGATGTCGTAAGGGAAGGAGCCAGAGTACTAAAACCGGGAGGCCGGTTTTATCTGGTTCACAGGCCTTTTCGCCTGATTGAGATAATTAATACCTTAACGGCTTATAAACTTGAGCCAAAACGTATGAGGATGGTTCATCCCTTTCTGGATAAAGAACCCAACATGGTTTTGATTGAAGCGGTAAAGGGAGGGGGCTCTATGATAAAGGTGGAACCTCCGCTTATTGTTTATAAAGAAGTAAATCAATATACAGATGAGATTTATGATGTTTATGGATATTGATTAATAATAAATTAATTATCACAAAGATTGTACCTGTGAAATCCTCTGCCCTTCTTAGGTTGTGCTGTAGAGGTAAAAATACCGGAAGTTGATTTCATAGTATGAGAAAAGAGGACAAGAAGCATGGCCGGAACATTGTATCTATGCGCCACTCCTATCGGCAATTTGGAGGACATCACTTTAAGGGTTCTTCGCACTTTAAAGGAAGTAGATTTGATTGCAGCGGAGGATACAAGACATAGTATAAAGTTGTTAAATCATTTTGAAATAAATACACCTATGACGAGCTATCATGAGTACAACAAGATTGATAAAGGACATTATTTGATCGGGCGTCTCCAAGAGGGAGAAAATATTGCCCTGATAACCGATGCCGGAACACCTGGAATATCAGATCCCGGAGAAGAACTTGTGAAAATGGCATATGAAGCAGGAATTACAGTGACATCACTTCCCGGACCTTCCGCTGTTGTTACCGGATTGACTCTTTCCGGTCTTCCTACCAGGCGATTTGCCTTTGAAGCCTTTCTGCCGTCGGACAAAAAGGAAAGACAGAATATCCTTAAGGAATTAAAGACAGAGACCAGAACAATCATTATATACGAAGCGCCCCACAGACTCTTAAAGACCTTAAAAGAGTTGGAGGAAACACTGGGGGACAGAAAAGTATCTGTAATCAGGGAGCTTACGAAAAAGCATGAAACAGCTTTTCTTACCAGTCTGTCTCAGGCAGTAAGCTACTATACGGAAGAAGAACCCAAAGGTGAATGCTTGTTAGTACTGGAAGGGCAAAAAGCAGAAGTGCTGGCAGAAAAATTGCGGGAAGAGTATGAGATGCTCTCCCTCAATGACCATATGAAGATATACCTGGATAAAGGCATGGATAAAAAAGAAGCCATGAAAGCAGTTGCCAATGACAGAGGAGTATCTAAAAGGGATATCTATCAGATGCTTTTATCAGAATAATATTCTAAAATTCCAATATTGGCTGTAAAAAATAGTTTTTAAAATAAAAAAGAAGCCTGCACAGAAACGATTATTTCGCATCTACAGGCTTCTTCTTTTGAGCTGTATTATTCGATAATACCTACTAATTTTGCTAGCTCTACAATAGATTCTTTAGAAATCTTCTTTCCATGATAATCAATAAGATTATCTTTGGATCCGTTGAAGATATCAGCAGGCTCATATTTTCTTAATATGATTCTGTCCTCGTCAACAAAGATTTCAAGGGGATCTCTTTCCCCAACTCCAAGGGTTCTTCTGAGCTCGATGGGAAGAGTGATTCTTCCTAACTCATCAAGCTTTCTAACTATTCCTGTGCTTTTCATATATATGTACCTCCTACAATACTTAATTAAAATACCATACAAATATTAGAAAGTCAATAAAGGAAATATAAAATTAAGCAATTATTTAGTATTTTATAGAAAATATTGTAATAAAAGTATTAAAAAGTAACGAAATATGTTTCCTAAATATGGTAATTTAGCGGTTTAAAGAGTTGATGTGTGATGATATTCGATAAATAAAGACAAATTCAAAGCGGATTCAACATTAAATACGACACAATACGACATACGATGTCTTGGGAATTTGTATAAGACCAAGTATTATTTTAAAAACCTGAGAATATAGTATTAGTAAAGGTTGAAATTTCTTATTGTTTCAGAAAGAGGTCAATATGCTGAATTATCTTTGGGGATTTCTAATTATTATCGGAGTTATAGTAGGAGCCTTAAACGGTAAAATAGATGCCGTAAATGCCGCTGCGCTTTCCTCAGCCAAAGAGGCAATTTTATTATGTATTACGATGTTAGGGTTCACGGCCCTTTGGACAGGGATTATGCAGGTTGCGAAAGCAGCCGGGATAGTGGATGCCCTGACAAAAGCTATCAATCCATTATTAAGGCTTTTATTTCCCGATATACCGGATAAACATCCGGCAAAAGAATACATAGCATCTAATATGATAGCGAATTTTCTAGGCCTTGGCTGGGCTGCTACTCCCATGGGATTAAAGGCTATGCAAGAATTAAAAAAGCTAAACCGGGATAAGGAAACCGCCAGCTGTGATATGTGTACGTTTTTGATTATAAATATTTCGGCACTTCAATTAATACCGGTCAATATCATTGCCTACCGTACCCAGTATGGCTCTGTTAATCCCACAGAAATTCTTGGTGCCGCTTTTGTAGCGACCAGTGTATCTACCGTTGCAGGAATTATATTTTCTCTTGTAGCTAGAAAATTAGCCAGAGAAAAATAATAAGGTTAAAAGAAAAATTGAAAGGAATGGAAAAGAACATTGAAGTTTATTCTGTATATTTCTGATTATTTAATGCCCTTTGTTATATTTTACATCGTTGGGTTCGGATTACTTATGAAAACGCCGGTCTTTCAGGAATTTACAAAAGGAGCTGAAGACGGCTTTAAGGTAGTCTTAAATATTATGCCTACATTAGTAGGGCTTATGGTAGCAATCGGAATTATGAGAGCCTCGGGAGCACTGGATTTATTGGCCGGTGGATTAAAGCCCTTGACAAATTTATTGCACTTTCCTTCTGAGCTGGTTCCGTTAATTACTGTAAGGCTATTTTCAGCATCAGCAGCTACCAGCCTTGTACTAGATATCTTCAAACAGTATGGACCGGATTCTTTTATCGGAAGACTTACTTCTATAATAATGAGCTGCACCGAAACAATTTTTTATACCATGAGCGTGTACTTTATGACAGCCGGTGTTAAGAAGACCCGTTATACCTTATCAGGAGCATTGTTTGCGACTTTTGCAGGGATTGTAACAAGTGTTTTTTTAACAAAGCTGTTGTTTTAAATTATTTGCAGAACTACATAAACTAAGCCGTAAAAGCAGCCACAACCCTAGAAATAGAAAGATGGCTGTTTTTTGTATATGGAAGTTACTATTCAGACCTGCAGCATCAGTTTAAGCGCTGAACCCCAATAGAAAATACAATAAAAGAGCTAAACTGTTTGACACAAAATCCCAAAGGGTTTATAATTAAGTTCCTTTCGCAAAGTTCGTACTACCATTCTTTCTGGCAAAATCCAGGAAGGAAGACTTGGCAAGATATGGAAATTTGATTCATTTATGGATATGTCCGGGAAACAGTAAAACTGCTTACGGATATGCCCTCTGATGATGAAAGATGTGAAGTATTACTACCAGGAGGAAATTGAATATGATTGAAGTAACAGGAGTTACTAAGACCTTTCAGGTCGCAAGACGCAGTGCTGGTTTTAAGGAAGCATTGAAGTCTTTTGTACACAGGGAATACCAGGAGGTAAGGGCACTGGACGATATTTCTTTTACCATTGGAGATGGTGAAATGGTAGGGTATATCGGTCCCAATGGTGCGGGAAAGAGCAGCACTATTAAGATATTAAGCGGTATTTTAACGCCGGACAAAGGGAACTGTTTGATAAATGGAAGAGTCCCCTGGAAGGAACGGGTGGAGCATGTTAAGGACATCGGAGTAGTATTCGGACAACGCTCCCAATTATGGTGGGATGTACCCATCCTGGATTCCTACGAATTAATAAGAGATATCTACCGGGTAAAAGAAACGGAATACAAGAAAAAACTATCAGAACTGACAGAACTTTTGGATTTGGAGGATATCTTAAAGACACCGGCAAGACAGCTTTCTCTGGGACAAAGGATGAGATGCGAGATTGGAGCCTCTTTGCTTCATAGTCCCAAAATTCTGTTTTTAGATGAACCGACCATTGGCTTAGATGCAGTCTCAAAGATTGCTGTTAGAAGTTTTATTTTGGAATTGAACAGACAACACGGTACTACGGTTATTTTAACCACTCATGATATGCAAGACATTGAGGCTCTTACAAAAAGAATATTACTTATTGGTAAGGGAAAGATTTTATTGGACGGAAATCTGGAGGAAGTAAGGGATAAATTCTCTAAGATCAGGCAGTTAACAGTTCAGTATAATGGAATGTTGCCGTTAATGACAGAGGGTATGAGGCTTACTACTACAGGAGCACAGGAACAGTCCTTAGCCGGCCAGGGAGTTCTTACTATCCAAGTGGATACGGAGATATTAAAGGTGTCTCAGGCTATTTCGTATCTGTCTTCCCAGACAGATATCATGGATATCTCGGTAGCAGGGGCATCACTTGATGATGTCGTAGTAGGCTTATACAAACAATATGAAATATAGAGGAGGGATTTTTGATGTTCGGGAAATCTACTTCTGATAATAAACTTAGAATGGGTAGTGATATAAAAAAGTACCTCTCTTTTTTTCGTATTCGTTTTACTTATGGTCTAACCTACAGGGCAGCGGCCTTGGCTGGCATCGTAACGCAGTTTGCCTGGGGAACTCTTGAAATCCTTATGTTTAAAACGTTTTATGTTTATAATAAAGCAGCCTTTCCCATGGAATTCTCTGCACTGACCTCCTATATCTGGCTGCAACAGGCACTGCTGTCCATCTATATGATTTGGTTTTTTGAGGTTGAAATCTTTGATTTGATTGTAAGCGGGAATGTCGCCTATGAATTGTGCAGACCCATATCTCTCTATAATATGTGGTTTGTAAGAAATATGGCAACCAGACTGTCAAAAGCTGTTCTCAGGGCCTTTCCCATACTAATTGTAGCTGCGCTTTTACCAAAGCCATATGGACTGTCACTTCCCAAGAGTCCGGAAGCGGCAGGGTGGTTTCTGTTATCTTTAATCTTAGCCTTTTTGGTAGTAATCAGTTTCTGCATGATTACTTATATTATATGTTTTTACACAATTTCAGCGCTTGGTGTCAGGCTTCTGGCTTCTGCTGTATCAGAGCTTTTAACCGGTGCAGTTATTCCTTTACCCTTTTTTCCGGAAAAGATAGGAAAGGTGATTTCCTACCTCCCTTTTGCATCGATGCAGAATCTTCCCCTTCGTATTTACGGGGGCGATATCTATGGAATGGAGCTTTATAGAGGAATATTACTGCAGCTATTCTGGTGTGTGGCATTGATTCTGATTGGCAGATGGATGCTAGCTCGTGGGATAAGTAAAGTAACAGTGCAAGGCGGCTAAAGGAATAGACAATTTATTCCTGCGTTAATTTGAACGGCACAACGGCACCTATATCTGCGGCCGTTGGTAGGGCGGATTACGGTACGCTGACAGTGTAAATATCTATGTGTATATGAAAGCGCATATCATGGGAGTTTATTATGAAACTATACTTTAAATATTTTAATATTCAACTAAAAAGTGCCATGGAATACAAGACCTCCTTTATCATGACTACCTTGGGCCAATTCCTTGTGGCTTTTAATGTATTCTTAGGAGTACTTTTTATGTTTCAAAGATTCAATGAAGTAAAGGGCTTCCGGTTCAGTGAGGTTTTATTGTGTTTTTCCATTGTACTGATGCAGTTCTCTTTGGCTGAATGCTTTGCAAGAGGCTTTGACGGCTTTGCTTCTCTTCTGTCCAACGGTGGTTTTGACAGGATTATGGTCCGGCCCAGAAATATAGTATTACAGGTACTTGGTACTAAAATAGAACTAACCAGGTTAGGCCGTATGCTTCAGGCAATTGTTATGCTTGTCTATGGCATTGTAAACGCACAAGTATCCTGGAATGCTGCCAGGATACTTACGGTTATTTTTATGATTATAGGGGGGACTGGGGTATTCTTCGGATTATTTGTGATATATGCGGCGCTTTGCTTTTTTACCCTGGAAGGTCTGGAGTTTATGAATATATTTACAGACGGAGCAAGGGAATTCGGAAAATATCCTATCAGTGTATATGGAAGTAAGGTATTACTGCTGTGCACCTTTTTGGTGCCCTATGCTTTGATTCAATATTATCCGTTACTGTATATACTGGGTAAAAGTGATAAGGTTTTTTATATGGGCCTGCCCCTTGCCGCATTACTGTTTCTGGCTCCATGCTTTTTGCTGTGGAGAGTCGGAGTAAAACATTATAAATCCACCGGATCCTAGTAGGAATTATTGAAAAGAATAATTCCTACGCAAGATTGGGCCTGCGAAATCCTCGGCCCAATCTTGAGGTGTAATGGAATAATTGAAGGGCGTAATTCCTACGCAAGATTGAGCCTGCGAAATCCTCGGCTCAATCTTGAGGTGTAATGAAATAATTGAAGGGCGTAATTCCTACGTAAGATTGAGTCTGCGAAATCCTCGGCCCAATCTTGAGGTGTAATGAAATAATTGAAGGGCGTAATTCCTACGTAAGATTGGGTCTGCGAAATCCTCGGCCCATTCTTTAAGCGCGTCTTACTTCTGGGTTTTTAACCAGCTGTCCATGCGTTTATCGATAATTTCGAATTGGGAGGGGCCAATATCTAAGACAAATTTATGGAATTCTTTTAGGTTGAATTTATTACCCAAGGCTTTTTGTGCTGTATTCTTTAACTCCATAAATTCCAGATATCCAACTCCATATTCCGGATAGAGGGCAGGTTCTTCAACCATAGTTGTATACAGAACCTTGGCGGTGTTCTTATCGGTGATACCAAATTGCTGGAGGTAAGAAGCGGTCTGAGCAATATTCCAGCCTTCATAATTAATACCAATATCCAGCCGGCAGTACAGGGACATATTAGCTGCCATACTGTGTTCGAGGAAAGAGGCTTCGTTATCGGAAAAGCCGGCCATGTGATAAGAATAGAATTCCACATAGGTGGCCCACCCCTCGGCGTAACCTCCAAAATTCAAAAGGCTTCGTATAGGAGTTGGATTGGTATTTCTAAAGTAAACGGACTGGTAGAGATGCCCGGGGTAACCTTCGTGTGCAAGGGTATTAAAGATTTCCTGGCCTTGATAATCAGGATTTTCGTTGATATAGATAACGTTATTTTTATAGTTATCAATAGCCGGAACCAGGTACATGGCAGGGCTTAGATAATCCTGCAGGGATTTATGCACATATTTTACTGTAAAATCAACCTTGGGGCAGGGCGGAAAGTCCTGGCTTATGGTACTCTTGAGGTAATCTAATATCTCCACCGGTTTTGTGAGAGGGTAACTTACATTTGCAGCCTCTTCATATATCTTGGAATCCTTTGATGTTAAAGCATTAAGAGCTCTTAAATTACTTAAGATTGAATTATCCAAGAGTTTAATCAGCTCTTCCGGCGAGCGGTCGGTACCGGTATTGGAAGCCAAAAGATAGCGGTAATACTCCTTGCCTTTGGGCAGCCCGGCAAGACCTCCGTCATTTTTTCCGGTGCCTTTCAAGCTGTTTAAGGTATCTATCAAAAGCTGATAGGCGGGGATAACGTTGTTTATGACAGCGTTTTTGTTGGCCTTTTCGTAAGCTTTTATTTCTTTTTTAGAGAGACCCTTATAGGAAGATACTTTATCATTAAATACCTCAATAAGATAATTATTCTCTTTATCGGCAATAAAGGCCTCACATTGTGCCAGAATACTGTCTGCAACACTATCGCTCATAAAAAGACCGGCCTTAGATTTTTGTTCTTCATACTGGCATATTTCTTTAAAATAGTCGGTAATACCGGGAAGCAGCTTTATGTAGGTATCAATATCGTCCTTGGTGTAGAAATTATACTCTGCCAGCAGCACGGGAAGCTGTGCCTGAAGGCCGGTGGTAGGTCCAAGAATTTCGTTGTATAGGGGAAAGTTACCGCTGTTCATTTCAAGGGTCCAGTAATCCTTTAAGATGTCATAAGTCAGCTTTTGCTTACTATCCAGATCACGATAGGAAAAGTCCTTTAAGGCAGCAAGATAATTCTCAGCTGCTAAGAGGGACTTTTTCATTTCACTTAAAGAATAATGGCCAAAGGTAACAGGAGGATTGGTTATACCGTAGTTCTTAGGATTAGCCAAAGAAAAATTCAGCGTAATGGTATCCTGGGTTACTTCCTTTTTAAATACCTCGTTGGTAAAGCTGTCAAAATCTTTGCGAGTAGACTCTTTATTTGTTTTCTTTTCACATCCGGACAATATTAGCATAAGTAAAAGCAGAGAAAAGAAAACAAGAAATAGCTTTCTGTGTTTTTTCATAGAATCATACCTTTCTTTGGGCAAATAGGAACCATTAGTAACACCTATATGCAAGATATAAGGTTTCTAAAAGTTTGTCAAGCTTTAAAGCCAATTATTATATGACTGTTATTAAAGCTTATGTAAGGAGGGAAAAATAAATTCATTATTCTACCGCAGTTGCCATATTCGTAATAATTGCAATTGCTTATTATAGAGGAGTCTTTTTATTGACAAGAACAAAAAGGAATGTTACTATATAGCAGAAAGGTTATAACGTTATAACGTATGATTCAATAGTACTATACTTTGAAAATTTAAGGAATCCAAGAAAGGAACTATAGCAATGAAAAATTGGGAGATTTATTTAATTCATCATTCTCATACGGATATTGGATATACGGAACGACAGGAAAAACTGATGAATTATCACAAGGATTTTATTCTGCAGGCTATACAGATATTGGACGACATACATAGCGGCAAGCTTAAAGACTGTGAGGGATTTAAGTGGCAGTGTGAGAATCAATGGCAGATTGAGAACTTCTATGCCAGTGCAACACCGGAGCAAAAGAGTAAGTTCGAGGAATATGTAAAGGCCGGCGAAATCGGACTCTCAGGCAATTACCTGAATATGACAGAATTAGTGGACAGAGAAGTTCTGTTCTCCAGAACGATGAAGGCAAAGAAGTTTGGAGAAGATATCGGTGTAGAGATTAAGAGTGGTATGTCTGCGGATATTAACGGATATGCATGGGGATATCCTGATGTTTTAGGGGAGTGTGGTGTGGAAAATCTCCTGTGTGCTCTTCACCCTCATCATGGTATGTTCCCTCTATATAGAAAGCAGCAGCCATTTTACTGGCAGGGACCAAAGAAAAATAAAGTACTTGTCTGGGAAAGTGAACATTACCATATGGGCAATGAAATGTATTTATGCCCTCATGGCGGCAGTACCTATATGCTGTTCGATGATATTCGTACAGAACAGGCAGGAGGGTTTAGAACTTCCGGGATAGAAGAAACCGAACAAAAAGAACTTGAGATTGCACAGACAAGGTTACTCAGATATTGCGCTAATCTGGAGCAGGAAGAATATCCCCTTGATTTCTTCCCGTTAATGGTTTCCGGTGCAATTACGGATAATGCCCCTCCTAATGCGCTTATCGCTAAGAGGGTAAATGACTTGAATTTACTCTTTAAAGGAAAAATTACAATAAAAATGGTTACTTTGGATGAGTTTTTTGCCAGGGTAAAAAGAAGTAAGGAAAAAATTCCGACCTATGAGGGAGACTTCACGGATTGGTGGGCTGACGGAGTGGGGTCTACCGCAAATGCGGTAAAAATATGCAGGGAAGCCCAGAGAAAATATGACCTGTGTAAAAAACTCGATCCGGAGCAGAAACTTGGCAATAGCAGTCTTTTAGAGGCTGCCGCAGAAAATATCATGTTGTATGCTGAGCACACATGGGGGTATTCCTCTTCCATATCAGAACCCTGGGATTCCCTGGTTGCTTGTTTGGAGAAAAAGAAAGATGCCTATGCTATTAATGCAAACACGGATATTTCAAGAAATCTGGATATTATTCTTTCAAAACTGGGAGAAGTCTCGATCGATGCGAATAAACACCAACGGTATAAAGTAATAAACCCGCAGCCGCTTCGTTACCAGGGCACTGTCAAGCTTTACATAGAGTACTGGGAGTACATAGATGGAAATCCATTGAATCCCGGTGCAGTTATTGAAGCTTACGATGAAAATACAGGGGAAAGACTTATATGCCAGGGACACAGAATATCCAGAGCCCATGAAGTTGAAGTTGTTGTAGACCTGGCCCCCGGTGAAGAAAAGATAATAAAATTAAAACAAAACTTTGAAAATGCTTCCACTATCAAAAACCATGCACATATCGGTGCTGAAGGAGTGAAGGATATTGAGGTAGACGGTGAATATCTGGAAACACCGTTCCTTGTTGAAACAGACTATTTCAAAGTGGAATTCTCCAAGGAGAAAGGAATTGCGTCCATACTTGATAAAAAGACAGGGAAATTCATAACAGAGGATTGTGCAGAAGGGGCATTTACAGGTATCTATGAATTTACACCAATGAAGGATAATAATCCCTGTGAAGTGCGAAGACAGATGGGAAGAAATCGCTGCAGTATTGCCACAGAAAGAAGTACGTCAAAACTTACGGACATTGTTATTACGGAAAGCGGCAGTGTCTTTGTAACAGCAAAGCTATCCTATGAACTTCCGGGCACCAGATATTACAGTGTATTTCTAAAAGTCTACAAAACAGCTCCCTTACTGGAGGCAAAAGTGTGCCTGCATAAGGAAAGTGTATGGGAACCGGAGAATCTATATGTAGCCTTACCTTTTACAGCAGGTGAAGGGGAGACCTTTGTAGAAAAAACCGGTTGTATTATACGGCCCGGTATTGATCAGCTTCCAGGAACCTGTCAGAATTTCTACCTGATACAAAACGGTTTGGTTCGGACAGGAAAGGATACAGATATTATAGTAGGTACAAAGGACGCACCTCTGGTTACTTTCGGGGAAAGAAAGGCAGCTCCAATCCGGTTATGTGATGGCAATAACACCGAGCTTAACCGTTCGAAGGCGTATTCCTGGATTATGAATAATTTTTGGGAAACAAATTTTAAAGCAGATTTAGGGGGCTTTTATGAATTTACTTACACGGTATTTACAGGCAAGCATGCTTCACCGGAAGAAGCGATGGAATGCTGTAAGGCAGTGAATGAAGGCGTTTTAGGATTTTATATATAACTTTGAGAGGAATAGAGGACATTATGACATACGATTTGCTGCTGGATATAGGTGGAACAGGCATAAAAGGAAGTTATTACTGTTTGGATGACAATAAGACATCACAAATGTACTATTTTCCTTCCAATGCAGAGAAAGGGAAAGAAGCTATTATACAGCATTTCATTTCGTTATGCGCTCAGATATGGGAAGGTATTACCGAAGAGGGAAAGACCATACGAAGTATACGTATGGCTTTTCCCGGACCATTTGATTATGGAAAAGGAATCTCTTTGATGCAAGGCCTGGCCAAATACGAAAGCTTATATGGTGTATCTATTCCCCATGAGATGATAAAGGGAGGAATAACCGATAAGGTAAAATTCACATCTGGAGACAGAATGGATTTCTTATTCATAAATGATGTGGAAGCATATGCACGGGGAGTTATGCATAAAAGAAAACTCCATGAGGGATACCGGGTAATATATCTGTGTATCGGTACCGGAGCAGGTACGGCCTATTCCATAAACGGCAGCATTTCGGATGATATACAGGAAGGAATTCCGGAAAAAGGCTGGGCATACCCTGTTCCCTTCCAGTCCTCCATAATAGACGACTATATTTCAGTAAGAGGAATTAATAAATTGTCCCTGAAGTATTGCAATAGGCTGTTAACTCCATTAGAATTAAGTGAAATGGCTATAGCCGGTAATAGGGGAGCCATAGCAGCTTACAAGGAGTTTGGTGAGAACTTAAATGCTGCTTTTTTACCTCTTTTAAAAAGCTTTAAAGCAAATACTTTTGTCATAGGCGGAAATATCAGCCGCTCCGGCAGCTTATTTCTTTCAAAAATAGAAGAAGAGTGTGAGAAGCAGGATATTCATATTATGGTGGAAGAAGATACTTCAGGATTAATAATGGAGGGATTAACCGGGCTTTAAGAAGATACCCGGGAGATGGAGGAAATGGCAATGACACTGGATAGGGGGAAGGCCGCAGTGGCACTATATCTGCAGATATCCCAGCAGATTGCAGAGGCAATTGAACACGGAGAATATACTACGGGACAAATAATTCCCAGTGAAAAGCAGCTTCAAGAACAGTATGGCGTCAGCAGAATGACAGTCAGGCTTGCAGTAGGAGAATTGGCTAATAAGGGCTATGTAGAGCGCATGAGAGGTATTGGTACTGTTGTTACCTATGGAAAAATTGAAGAGAATTTAAAAAGGGTTATCAGTTTTTCGGAAGAAATGCAGCTTCATGGCATCCAAATGCAGACGAGTTATTGTGAGATTAAGCTGGTGAACGCCACTGAAAAAGTAGCGGGTAACTTAGGTATAAGTGTAAACTCAGCCGTATATGAGCTGACTCGTGTCAGATGTGCCAATAATAAGCCTCTGGTGTACTCCGTAACATATCTTAAAATGCAAAACCTGCCTTTAGATGCAGGCTTATACAGTGATTCTTTGTATAAGGTTCTAAAGGAAAAGTACAACATTAATATTACGCGGGCGGGAGATCAGCTGGAGGCGACACTGGCAGAGGGAGCAGTTGCCAAATACCTGGAAGTTGCCCAAGGGTTTCCCACCTTTAAAAGGACAAGAGTAGCCTATGATCAACAGGATAATGAGGTGGAATACTCAATCTGCTATTATCCTGGGGATAAATACCGATACTCTGTTAATCTTTAATAAAGAAGGTTGATTATGTATAGTTACCACTCTAAACACAATTATGATGTAAATCCGGGTATTAGGATAAATGATCGGGATGAGGACGTCTTAGTTGGAAATAATAAGCTGCTGGAATTAATAATAAGTCAGATAAAGCAAGGGAATAAAATCTTTGTATTCGATATATATCCCGGTGTTGATAAGAACAGCCTGTTGTCGCTCCTAGGAGAAATTAAGACAGGTCAGCTCATTGATACGGATAATTGCAAGCTTTCAGATGAAGAATTATACCGCAGATTTGACAGGAATATCACAGAGGACCGCGTTTTTGGATATATGACTGGGGACCGTCTGGAGAACTGTTTTGATAAGATAAAAGTTTCTGCGTTGATGACACAGTTAGAAAAAAACGAGGGAAAGGTTATTTTTCTGATTGGCGTGGGAGCGAGCCTTTTTGCCAAGGGAGATATTCATTATTATGCAGATATAACCCGTTGGGAGATACAGCTTAGATATCGTACCGGAGCAGCTAACTGGATGTTCCATAACCCGGAAGCGCCGATACTTACAAAATATAAAATCGGATTTTTCCTGGAATGGAGACTGGCTGACACTCATAAGGAAGAAAATTTTGACAAGGTCGACTATTGGATTGATGCCAATGTCAGTAATGAGCTGAAAATAATAGACCGTGGTACTTTCCGCCGGGCATATTCCACAATATCCAGAGAGCCCTTTCGAATGGAACCTTATTTTGATAAGAGTGTCTGGGGAGGCCAGTGGATGAAGGAAACCTTTGAGTTAGAGCCGGAAGCGGATAATTACGGCTGGTCCTTCGATGGTGTCCCGGAAGAGAATAGTGTAAGATTTTGCTTTGGTAAAAATTCAGTTACATTTCCTGCTATGAATTTAGTCAGGTTGTATCCGGTGGAACTGCTTGGCAGCCGGGTTTATGAAACATTTGGAGCAGAGTTTCCAATTCGATTTGATATGCTGGATACCTTTGAGGGAGGAAACCTTTCTCTTCAAGTACATCCCACCCTTGATTATATAAAAAATACCTTCGGGATGAGCTACACCCAGGATGAAAGCTATTATATTCTGGATGCAACGGAGGACAGCTGTGTCTACATCGGTCTAAAGGAGGGTGTTGACAGGGAGGCAATGCTTGCGGAGCTTAAGGCAGCCAACCGCGGGGAACTACTATTTGATACGGAAAAGTATATAAACCGCATACCTGTAAAGAAGCATGATCATATATTAATCCCGGCCGGTACCGTTCATTGCTCCGGAAAGGATACACAGGTACTGGAAATAAGTGCGACTCCTTATATATTTACTTTTAAGTTATGGGATTGGGGGCACATAGGATTGGATGGACTTCCAAGACCGGTGCATATAGAACATGGAAGTAAAAATATTCAATGGAACCGGGATACCGGCTGGGTTATGAGTAATTTAATCCATCAGGAAAAACTATTGACCGATACCGGCAGGTGTATTATTGAAAGAACCGGTCTTCATGAGTATGAATTCATTGAGACTCTCAGGTATACTCTTAGCGGTGAAGTTGAGATATCACTGAAAGGTTCCGTGGCAGTGCTTAATCTTATAGAAGGTAAAGAAGCATGGCTAAAGAGTAAAAATGGGGAATGGACGCCAAAGAAAATTCATTATTGCGAGACCTTCATCGTTCCGGCCGGAGCAGAAGAATTTGTGCTGGAAGCATTGGAAGGAGAAAAAATAAAAGTTATCGTCGCAACGGTAAGATAGCACAAAAAAGCAGGGATAATAACTTCTCTGCTTTTTTTATACCAGCTTACAGGGAAAACAGAGTTGACAAAATTTAACCAGGGTGTTATGCTAAAACTCAATTGATGTATGATGTCAAACTTAATTGACTATACTATATCTTATATCAAAAGGCTGTGAAAAGAAGAGTAGATAATATTTTGCGCGGACAGAGAGCCCTTGAATTGCTGAGAGAGGGTCACGGAAAGGTTATTGAAGATGGTCTTGGAGCTTCGCACCGAATGGGAGACCTTTAGGCTGCGACGGGAGCACCCGTTATCATGACAACCTGTACGAACTATAAGAAGAGAACCGCTTATGGGAAGATTAGCAGGAAAGAGGGTCCGCCAGGGCTGAATTAAAGTGGTACCACGGGAGCATGTTCTCGTCTTTATATAAGAAGACGGGGGCTTTTTTTATTTTAGGAAGGAAAGGCAAAGCTTCTGTTTCATAAACAAACTTAGAATAATCTAATTGTAATAGGAGGCATATTTATGTGTAATTGCAAAAAACCTTATTATATCACGACTGCCATTGCTTATACCTCAGGTAAACCCCATATTGGTAATACCTATGAGATTGTATTAGCTGACAGTATCGCAAGATTTAAAAGGCAACAGGGATTAGATGTATTTTTCCAGACCGGAACGGATGAACACGGTCAAAAAATTGAGAATAAGGCAGCGGCAGCAGGTATAACACCGAAGGAATTTGTAGACGGTGTAGCCGGACAGATTAAGGATATCTGGGATTTAATGAATACTTCTTACGATAAATTTATCCGTACTACCGATACTTATCATGAAGAGCAGGTTCAGAAAATCTTTCAGAAACTCTATGAGAAAGGTGATATCTACAAAGGTTTTTACGAGGGATTATATTGTACGCCCTGTGAATCCTTCTTTACACCATCACAGCTTGTAGACGGAAAATGTCCGGACTGCGGAGGCGAGGTACAGCCTGCCAAAGAAGAGGCTTACTTCTTAAAGTTAAGCAACTATACGGACAGACTGATTGAGCATATCAAGACACATCCCGAATTTATACAGCCGGAGAGCCGAAAGAACGAAATGATGAATAATTTCCTGCTTCCCGGACTCCAGGACCTTTGTGTATCCAGAACCTCTTTCAAATGGGGTATTCCGGTAAGCTTTGATACAAAGCATGTAGTTTATGTATGGCTGGATGCGCTGAGCAACTATATTACCGGATTGGGTTATGATACAGATGGTAATCACGGCGAATTATATAAAAAATACTGGCCGGCAGACCTTCACCTTATCGGAAAGGATATCTTAAGATTCCATACAATTTACTGGCCTATTATGTTGATGGCTCTTGATATACCTCTGCCCAAGCAGGTATTTGGTCATCCCTGGCTGCTGCAGGGAGAAGGCAAGATGAGCAAATCCAAGGGCAATGTTCTCTATGCCGATGAACTGGTATCTTATTTTGGTGTTGATGCAGTAAGATATTTCGTGCTTCATGAGATGCCCTTTGACAATGATGGTGTCATTACCTGGGAGCTGATGGTAGAAAGAATGAATTCCGACCTTGCCAATACTCTTGGAAATCTTGTAAACAGAACCATATCCATGTCTAATAAATATTTTGAAGGAATTGTCAGAAATGCAGGAGTTAAGGAACCCGTAGATGCAGAATTAGAGGAGCTGGCAGTTAAGACCTGTGATAAGGTAGTTGCTAAGATGGAGCAGCTAAGAGTAGCAGATGCACTGACTGAAATCTTTACCCTCTTTAAGAGATGCAATAAATATATTGATGAAACCATGCCTTGGGCCTTAGCAAAGGAAGAGGATAAAAAGGAAAGACTTGAAACTGTCCTTTATAATCTGGTAGAGAGCATTACAATCGGTGCCAGTCTCTTAAAGGCTTTTATGCCGGAAACCTCAGACAAAATTCTTGCCCAGTTAAATACAGAACTTAGAGATATTGAGAACCTGAAGACCTATGGCTTATATCCTAACGGCAATCAAGTTACCAAAACTCCTGAAATATTATTTGCAAGACTGGATATGAAAGAGGTACTGGAGAAGGTTGAAGCTACAAAAGCAGCCGAAAAAGTAGCTGAAAACATTGAAAAAGATGCAGAGAAAGAGGGAGCTGCAAATGAAGCAGCAGCGGTTATTGACCTTCCTGCCAAAGAAGAAATTACTTATGATGATTTTGCTAAAATGCAGTTTCAGGTAGGTGAGATCATTGCTTGTGAAGAAGTTCCAAAGTCCAAGAAACTTCTTTGCTCCCAGGTGAAAATCGGAAGCCAGGTAAAACAGATTGTATCCGGAATTAAGGCATATTACACACCGGAGCAAATGGTCGGAAAGAAGGTTATGGTATTAGTTAACCTAAAGCCTGCGAAACTTGCCGGAATATTATCAGAAGGAATGTTGCTATGTGCGGAGGACGAGAACGGTGACCTTGCACTTATGATACCGGAAAAGAATATGACACCCGGAGCTGAGATCTGTTAACTTAAAAGAACCCCCTGTATAAACTAATGTACCGGCCTCCAAGCGTTAGAATTTGATCTAACTTTGGGGGGCCGGTACACTTTTATACAGGGGGTTATTTATTAAGAATTATTTCGTTAAGGAATCCCGGAGCAGCTTAATAAAGATACCTCCAAGTACGGAACGGTTCTGGAAGCCTATTTGACGTCCGGTTACGGTATCATACCAATCGGTGAAGGGAACCCGGCTGTTGGTTTCACTAAGAGAACGCCAAAGAGAATCAATAATAGTATCAAAAAGTTCTTTGGAGTTACAAAGAGTGGCTACCCATACCATCCAGTCTGATTTTGTGTAGGTATTTCTTGAATCCAGGGGAAGACCGTACTGGTTCATTTGTGTTAAATAATAGGCGGCTTCTTTCACTGGGATTTCTTTTGAAAAGACATTCAGTCCGAGTATTTCATCCCATACCATATTATATTTCATACTCCAGGTTCCTGCGGTGCCAAAGGTCAGCTTGTAGTGATCCTCTTCTGCACTCTTTGATTCCCATTCTGCGGCCATTTCTCTGGCAATTCCAAGGTATTCAGCAGCCAGATCAGTTTTTCCAAGCATTTCACTCATTCTGGAGAAGGCAGCGAGAGCAACGATCGCCTTTATGGAGAGATTGGCATTATGTGCCAGATGTCCGGCAAAGTCGTCTGTACATAGCTGGTTCTCAGGGTCCAGACCATTTTCTTTAAGATAATCTGCCCATTTGCAGAGAAGTTCCCAATTCTTAGAAGCAAAATCTGCATTCCCATCCTGGACACTGACTGTTGCAGCCATAATCAGCATATTACCGCATTCTTCCACCGGCATCTGATATTTGTGCAGAAGCTTTCCGTCTTCCAGACCATAGACCTGGCCATTGGCTTTCGGATAGCAGCCCACATCGTGAGGAGCGAATTCAAAAGGCCAGGCTTCGGATGCCGCATATTTAAAGATAGGACGCATCATGCCCTTAACCAGCTCTGTGTTGTATAACAGGAATAGCGGAATAGAAGGGTAACTTACATCTACTGTTGCCATACAGCCATTGCTGAAATTTTCTTTGGATAGAAATAAGACATTGCCATCTGGATCTGCTACGAGCTTATGTGCTGCAATTGCTTGTCTGTAAGCTAAGGATAACAGCTCATAATATTTCTCACCGCCTGCGGCGATAGCATCCGTCTTTAATGTATTATTAAAGGTATCACACTTTTTAAGTACTTCCTGAAAACTTAGAACACTGCATTCTAACATTTCATTGAAAGAAGAGAAGGAACGTGTCCAGTATCCGGTCAATTTTTCATGAAAGTATTCTACGGAGTAGATGTCATTATACGCTAATACCAGATAAGAAGAAGCCTCTCTTTCCGGTGTAATACTGCCTAAATCAAGCATACTTGCAAGTACCGGCCATGTATTCGATACAGAGACCGCGTCTTTTAATACCTCACCTTCGGCGATGGTACCCTCTGTGATAAAAGTCTTCCTTAAATCAGCGTTACCGGTGCAAACGACGGAACCGGCAGCTTTTGCTACAGCCAGATTTACGGAACCCCAGTCGATACGCAAATCATCGCCAACACGGTTTAAGACCTTCTGTTCAGCGTTCTGAGCATATACGCAGGAAATATCATGAAAATCATTGTGTCCCAGTGATACTTCCTGCTTGGTGTTATTTATACACCATTCAGCGGTTATATCAAAATAGATACGGACCTGATGAGCTTTTCCGTCCACGGAAGCAGCGCTAAAGGATATGTAGGAAGCGGGTCTTGCTAACAGATCAAGATCATCCATCAGAAGAGGAGTTATAAAGCTGGCAGTTAATTCGATGCCGCCGTCAGTAAAGGTATAGATTGTGGAAAGCGGTTTGATTTCCAGCTTTGTTTGACTCATGGCAGGGCAATCCGGATAATCGGGCTTACCAGCGCTTGGAGAGAGCTTTCCGGCAAATATATAAGGATTGCCGTCTACTAGTACAATTCCGGTCATGGAGTTTTTCGCTCCTGTCCAGTGACGGGTATAATCTCCGTTTAGTCTGTCGGACATAGACCAAACATTAAAATAGGGATCCACTGTAACCAATGGAATAGCGGGTGCTCTGAACTGGGTATTCATAATATCCTCCTTTAAATAACTAATAAGTTAATAATATAACTAAAATGTAAATAAATTATAAAAAACATAATTTAGATTGTCAATAGAAATTTTAGTAAAGATAATATATATTAGGCATTAAGTTAATTTCTTTATTTAAGTCTAAATAAATTATTTTTAATAAGTTTTCTTGACTAGTTAACTCATTGGTTATACAATAGAGCATAAAGTTATGTTGGAAAGGATATAGCCAATTTTATGAAAATAGATGTAAATACAGATAATATCAAGTTTTTTGAAGCGCTTTCTTCGGTGACTCGCATACGTATAATAGAAATGTTATCCAATGAGCCAAAGAATGTAAAAGAGATTGCAGAGGCCCTTAACATGTCATCAGCAATTGTGACCAGACATATTCAACAGCTGGAAGATGCGGGTATAGTAAAGTGCAGAAATTCCTCCGGCATCCGTGGCATCCAGAAAATTTGCAGTCTTGACATGGACCAGGCAGTGCTGTTCTTTCAGCAGAAAGAAAAGCAGGAGAGTGCCATCAGACATTCAATACCTGTGGGACAGTACCACGCTTACAACATCACTCCTACCTGTGGATTATCATCGGATTCGAAGATTATCGGTTATCTTGATGACCCAAGATACTTTGCTGATCCGGAGCATATAAAAGCCAATATAATTTGGTTTGGCAGCGGTTGGGTTGAGTACCGTATACCGAATTACATGCTGGGGAACCAGGAGGTACAGTACATCGAGATATCCTTGGAGATCTGTTCGGAAGCACCGGGATATAATGAAAATTGGCCTTCGGATATCAGCTTCTCTCTCAATGGAATTGAAGTAGGAATGTGGACTTCTCCCGGAGACTTTGGTGCCAGCAGAGGAGTATTTACACCGGATTGGTGGAACCATGAAACCCAGCACGGCTTACTAAAAACTTTGTTAGTCAATACAGCGGGAAGTTATATGGACGGTGTAAATATTTCAAAAGTAAAAGTAGAGGACCTTGGTATCAGTTATGGCCAGGATATCGTTCTAAGAATAGCAAATCCGGCTACAGCCAGAAATGTAGGAGGTATCACTCTTTTTGGAATGAATTTTGGAAATTACAATCAAGATATTAATGTAAGAATTGATTACAAAAATAAAGAGAAAATGTAAAGCGGCCTATAAAAAGCCGCTTACATCTTATAAGGTCATTTTAAATGGGCATAGTCCCTGCCTTAAGACATCATTTTATCCAGTTCTGGATTCATGGCATAAAAGTTCTTGGCATCCAAATGTTCCTGTACTCTTACCAGTGCTTCTCCAAAACGCTGGAAGTGGATTACTTCTCTTTCTCTGAGGAAACGAATGGGTGCTACAATGTCAGGGTCAGCTACAAGACGAAGAATGTTATCGTAAGTGGTTCTGGCCTTTTGCTCTGCAGCAAGGTCTTCTGTTAAATCCGTCAGGGCGTCACCTTTTGACTGGAAAAAACAGGAGTTAAAAGGAACACCGCCGGCAGCCTGTGGCCAAAGACCGGTGGTATGATCGATATAGTAAGCATCAAAACCGGCTGTTTTAAGCTGGTCTAAGGTCAGATTTTTAGTCAGCTGGTAGACAATGGCACTAATGATTTCCATATGGGCCAGTTCTTCTGTTCCGATATCTGTTAATAATCCGGTTACCTCCTTATAAGGCATGGAATAACGCTGGGACAAATAGCGCATGGAAGCGGCTAATTCACCGTCTGGCCCTCCGAATTGGCTGATAATCAAAGATGCCATCTTAGGGTCAGGAGTAGTAATTTTCACTGGAAATTGTAATCTTCTTTCATAGGTCCACATTTTACATTGCTCCTTCCCATGGCCATGGGCAGTGAACCCAGTACCACATTGTATTTTCTTTTACACGATACTGCTCAATAGGTCCATAGGCAGTCTCATATTCCGATAAAGCTTTTTCTCTTTCTACTCTGAAGGTTTCATAATAGTCTAATGCTTCCTTGTCAAAAGGATGAGTATCCAGGAATAATCTTACATCATCCAATGCAAAGCTTACTTCCTGCAATTTTTTCATTGCATTACATTTTGCATCACTCATAGTAAGGCACCTCCTGTTCCGTAAAAAGATAGCTCGTATTCTTTAAAGATGGTTCCGGCCTGAAGGCCCTGAGCCGGTTCGTATAAATCTTTAAAACACTGTTTTTTTATTGTTACCATGGCAAGTGGCATTGTTTCAGGTATATCTGCTTCCTGATTGTCACAGGGAAGAACTGGAATCCCTTCAATTGGTGTATCTTTTGGCATGATATTTAATTTTGCCTGTGGTGTGTTCATAGTAGACTCCTTTCTTAAAATAATAAAATCAGCATATACTAATCCTGTTTTATTATTTAAAAGGTGTTGACGGTTTTAAAAGGTATTTTGGTTATGAAAAGAACAAAAATGTTCTTTCATTATAGTTTTTCTCCTGGGAGCAATAAGATTCAGGTAAATACAGATAGACAAGGAAATGACTGACTAATATGGAAGAAACCATTGGACAAACTGATAGAATATCACTTATAATGTCTAAATGGAATTCTAACGTAAGCCATGTTAGATTTTACCTGTATAAATTATTGAAAGATAGGAATACAGGATTTGATTTTGTATTAAATTAGCATCAGGTAAAAATTGAAAAAATAAAAAAATGGTGTTTAAGACTTACACTTATGAGTCAAATTCCTCTGTTCAGCTATATCAACAGAGAGTAAGGTAGAGCTTGACGAAGACTTGATGATGAATAGATTACAGCGGATATTCAGAAAAGAGGTTGTTATGATATTTGAAACCCATGCACATTATGATGATGAAGCATTCAATGACGATAGAGAGGAATTAATTGATAGTTTCTCCAAGGAAGGAATTGGCTGTGTGGTAAACATAGGAGCGAGTCTTGAAAGCTCCAGGGCATCTTTGGCGTTGGCAGAGAAGTATCCGTTCATTTATGCAGCTATTGGTGTACATCCAAGTGAGACAGCAGAGCTGACGGAAGAGAACTTTACATGGCTAAAGGAAAATGCGATAAATCCGAAGGTAGTTGCAATAGGTGAGATAGGTCTTGATTATTACTGGGACACTCCGGATAGGGATATACAGAAAAGATGGTTTTTACAGCAGATGGAACTTGCAAAGGAAGTAAATCTGCCTGCGGTAATTCATAGCAGAGATGCCGCGGAAGATACGCTTAGAATGATACAAAGCAGTAATTTAGCGTCAGTGGGAGGAATTATCCACTGCTTTTCTTACTCAAAAGAGATGGCAAAGGCCTATATTGATATGGGCTTCTATCTGGGTATCGGTGGAGTGCTTACCTTTAAAAACGCTAAGAAATTAAAGGAAGTAGTAGAATATGCACCCATGGAAAGTCTGGTATTAGAGACAGATTCCCCTTATCTGGCACCGGAACCAAACCGTGGCAAGAGAAATTCCTCGTTAAACTTAACTTATGTGGCACAAAAAATTGCTGAAATAAAAGGCCTGGATTATGAAACAGTGCTTAAAGTTACGGAACAGAATGCCAGGGCTGTATATCGAATAATCGAGAAATAATAGATGCTTTCGATGATGTGAAAAGAAGAGAGAGAAAAGTACTTCCTGTAATATATAAAAGCATACCGGAAGTGGAGACAGAAAGGAAGAATGGATGGCAACACTTGGGAATCCAAAGGAAACAATTGAAATACTGAATAAATATCACTTTATTTTTCAAAAGAAATACGGGCAGAATTTTTTGATTGATACCCATGTTCTGGAGAAAATCATTAAGGCAGCAGAGGTAACAAAAGAAGATCTGGTAGTCGAAATTGGGCCGGGCATCGGAACACTTACCCAATATCTGTGTGAAGCAGCCAGAGAAGTGGTTGCGGTGGAGATTGATAAGAACCTGATACCTATTCTGGGGGATACTCTTTCTGCCTACGAGAATGTTACTATCTTAAACGAGGACATTCTAAAAGTTGATTTGAACAAGCTGGTACAGGAAAGAAATGGAGGAAGGCCCATTAAGATTGTGGCAAATCTTCCCTATTATATCACAACACCAATTATCATGGGACTTTTTGAAGCCCATGTTCCGGTTGCCAATATAACCGTTATGGTGCAGAAAGAGGTTGCAGACAGGATGCAGGCAGGCCCCGGCAGCAAAGATTATGGAGCGCTGTCCTTAGCGGTTCAGTATTATGCCAAACCTTATATTGCGGCAAACGTACCTCCAAATTGTTTTATGCCAAGGCCTAATGTAGGATCTGCGGTAATCAGACTTACGCTTCATGAGGAAAATCCGGTGTCCATAAAAGATGAAAGTCTTTTATTTAAGTTGATACGTGCCTCCTTTAACCAAAGGCGGAAGACACTGGCCAACGGTCTTAACAATAATGCTGAAATAAAGCTTTCAAAAGAGCTAATTACGGAAGCGATTACGGACCTTAACTTTTCTCCCAGCATCAGAGGAGAGGCACTCACATTAACGGATTTTGCCGCACTAAGTAACATAATATACGAAAAGCAGAACAAAGGCAGGGATTAGTTTAGTCAGTAGATAATGTCGAAATTTGGTTTTTCGTATTGACATATCTTCCATGGGATGATATCTTTGACTGCGAAGTCAGATGATAGGTCAAAGCCCAAGTTTAGATGGGGATGGCGTGAAATAAACATTTCACACAGCGTTGACGACATGGAGGATTAGTATAATGCATTCAGAGAAGATAACAGGCAATATCATTGTAGGACAATCAGGCGGTCCCACTGCAGCCATCAATTCCAGCCTTGCAGGCGTTTATCAGGGAGGAAGAGAATTGGGAGCTGGAAAGGTACTTGGAATGCTTCACGGAATCCAGGGACTTTTAGAAGGGAAGCTGGTTGATCTGTCGGAAAAGATAACCTGTGATTTGGATTTGGAGCTGTTAAAGAGAACACCAGCGGCCTATCTTGGGTCCTGCCGTTACAAACTGCCGGATTATAAGAAGGATCCAAAAGATTATGATAGATTATTTGAAATATTAAAGGAACAGAACATCGCTGCTTTTTTCTATATCGGCGGCAATGATTCTATGGATACTATAAGAAAGCTTTCAGAATATGGGGAACTTAAGGGAAGCCCTATACGTTTTATCGGAATCCCCAAAACCATAGACAATGACCTTGAGATAACGGACCATACACCCGGGTATGGAAGTGCTGCGAAGTTTATAGCATCTGCCACCAAGGAGATTATCAGAGACAGTCTGGTGTACAACCAGAAGAACCTGACCATTATCGAAATTATGGGCAGGCATGCCGGCTGGCTGACAGCGGCGGCAGCTCTGGCAAAGGGAAATGACTGTGAAGGTGCGGACCGTATTTATCTTCCGGAAAAAAACTTTGATAAAGAGGTATTTTTAAAGGATATCGCAGCTTTGCAGGAACAAAAGCAATCTCTTGTGATTGCAGTTTCAGAGGGAATTCACCTGGCAGATGGTAGATTTGTCTGTGAGCTTTCCGATAAGGATTTCTATGTGGACGAGTTCGGGCACACCATGCTAACAGGTGCGGGAGCCTATCTGTCTGCCTTGGCAAAGAAGGAACTTGGCTGTAAGACGAGAGCGGTTGAGCTCAATACGTTACAAAGATGTGCATCTCACATAGCCTCTCATACAGATATTGAAGAAGCCTTTGAAGTCGGCAGAAGAGGTGTGATGGCGGCGGCAAAAGGTGTGACCGGAGAAATGGCTGTTATCAAAAGGGTTTCGGATTCTCCTTACCTTTGCACTTATGAGACTCACAATATCAAGCAGATTGCGAATATGGAGAAAAAGGTACCCATGAACTGGATTAACGAAGGGGATGACGGAATGAAGGAAGAATTTATCCGTTATGCCAGACCGTTAATTATGGGTGAGGTAATGCCGGTGATGGTTAATGGATTACCGAAACATCTGGATTATATCTGTGATTGATAAGTGGGATATAAATATCTATATTTATAAACGGAGCGAAAAGGGCAGTCTTTTTCAAAGGGACGGCAAATTACACAAAGCAGAAAGACTCTGCGATGATTTTAAATCGCATTTGCTGGTTCCAAGGCGCATTCGTTCTTTCTGCTTTGTGTAATTTGCCTGTAAATATATTGAAAGAGGGCTTTTGATGCTTAGATATAATTATAGATTAATAAACATTTGTTTATTGAACTATCATCCTCTAATGTAAATAAATAAAAACCTTCCAACAAAAAATCAGTTGGAAGGTTTATTGACGTGAACATATCTTCTCAAAGGTCACCTTTCAATTAAGATGTGCCATATATCGTCTCCAGTAAATCCACTTTTTCGATAAACAGATTCAGGATTTGTAATATTACTTCTTAGCCCGGATACTGTTACGAAATCAGCAATTCTTTGCATCTTACCAAGACATTTATTTAATAGAACACTTGCAAGGCCCTGACCTCTGTATTCCGGTAAGACTTGGAGCCATTCTATAATTCCTTCTTTTGCTGTAGAGTCATAATCTGCAATGATAGAGCCGACCATTTTATTCCCACTATAGAGGGCTAACCATAATTGCGGAACATAGACTTCAGTTTTTGTCCATTCTTCAATCTGTGATATATCAACCTCAATACCAAGATGCTTATAGGAAAGATTGATTAGCTCTGCCAGATATGGGTATTTCTCTTGAGGTATTATATCTATAGAGAACTCTGTTGCAAGTACAGTTTCATTTATATGTTCCAAAGTATGAAACAACCGAAAATAGTCTGTGTCTTCATAATCTGGAAATAAATCTTTTGAAAATACGCGGTCATGGACAATTCGCATATTTGGGGGAGGATTTATCCTCTGAGCTTTCCAATAAGGAATGGAGCTTACACCGCAAGGATTCTTAAGATACTCCTCTAAGTTCATATTTATTCACCTAGACAATAGTAACCAAGGTGTTCTTTGCCAATGACTCTTTTACATTAATAACCTTCTGATTGCTGCTGCCTCTCCAATAAAGCTTCGTATCTTTGAGCGCTTCTATAAATCTTCCATCCACTAGTATGTCCAGCTTATCCATAAGAGGAAGATATTTTACTTCATCCCAGGAAAAGCCTGTGTAAAGCCAGATATTCTTATTCGGGAATTTCAAGCTTATTTCTGTAATCAGCTTTTCTACATCCTTTCGATTCTCAGGATGCAGCGGGTCTCCGCCGGAGAAAGTAATGCCTTCTATGTAGGGCTTTCTTAATTCTGCAAAGATTTCTTCTTTTGCAGCTTCATCAAAGGGCAGTCCTCCGCAGATATCCCAGGTTACAGGATTTTGGCAGCCCTTACAGCCGTGATTGCAGCCGGCTACCCATAATACCACTCGAAGGCCGGTTCCGTTAAGCATATCGTCTTTGGTTATGTTATGATAGCGCATTACATGCTTTTCCTTTCCTTGATTTCTGCCATCTTTGCAGCATTCAGACGGGTGTCTCCCTTAACTCTTGAGTAGGAGAGATAGCCGTTCATACGGTCAATCTTGGTTAAGTTGGAGCTGCCGCATTTCGGGCATACATCCATTTCCAGCTCCTGATGTCCGCAGTCATCACAGTAAGCGAGAGAAATATTAACACCTTCATATAAGCCCATTTCCATAGAACGTCGTATCAAAGCTTTTATCGCATTGGTATTGTAGTCAATTGGGTATTTCACATACTGAATCTTACCGCCATTGGAAAGGTTCCAGAAGCGGTTCTCCAGATCCTGTTTCTGAATAGGTGTAATTTCTTCTGTTACATGGCAGTGAAAACTATTGCTGACATATTCTCTGTCGGATACATTTTCAATAAGGCCGTATTTCTTTCGAAACTGCTGTACCTGCAGTCCGCACAGACTTTCAGCGGGAGTGCCGTATATTGCATATAAGCGGTGGTCTTCGTCTTTAAACTGATTAATCTTATCATTTATATAAGCTAATACTTCAATGGCAAAGGTTCCGTCTTCTGCCAGGGATTTCTTATTGTATAACTGCTGCAGTTCGTTTAAAGCCGTAATTCCAAAGGATGCGGTAGCGGCATCCAGTAAAGGTTTTATCTTATCATGAATTCCTAAATGTCCGCCATAAAAACCACCTTCGCAGTAAGCGAGAGGATTGGTGGAGGCACGAAGCTCTCCCAGATAATCGTAGGTACGAAGGTGAAGCTTACGGATTAAGCCCAGGTAATAATCTAACACCTCATAAAAATCCTTTCCTTCCTGTCTTGCCTTTGCTAAAATCATAGGAAGATGAAGACTTACGGCACCGATATTAAAACGACCGGTAAAGACAGGAGTATCTTCTTCATTTGCGGGATACATGCCCCCTTCTTTATACCAGGGTGAAAGGAAAGCTCTGCAGCCCATGGGACTAATAATCTGTCCGTATTTTTTATACATACTGGGAACATACCCCTCCCCTGTTAGACTTAACCAGTCAGGGTACATAGTCTTACTGGAACAGCGGATACCGGCTTCAAATACCTCCTCTAACTCACAGCCTTCTCCATGAAGATTCTCATCATAAAGAAATACAATCTTGGGAAAGAGCACCGGCTTCTTGCATTCCTTTTTGCCCTGCCCTTTTCTGCGGACATCTAAAAGTGCGATGGAAGCCATTTTGGCAAAGCGCCCGGTGCCGGTTCCTGCGGTAACAGTTATAAAGGGATAATCGCCGCGGCTGGAGGCAACTGTGTTGAATTTGTATTCCCAACCCTGGAAACCTTGTTCGAAATCTATCTTTACGTCATGAAGAGCTTCTTCTTCGGCTCTTTCTGAGGGGATTCCAAGGAAAAGATATTTTTCATATAAGAGCTTGTAGGATTTTTCTGCATAAGGCTCAAGTAACAGGTCCACACTTGGAACGGTAAAGCCGCCATACTGCTGGCTTGCTGCACTAAGTACAATATCTCCGATGACGTCAAATGCTACATTCAAGGTCTTCGGCTCGTTGTACCAGAGATTCCCCATCTCGAAGCCGCCCTCCAGAACACTTTTTACATCGAACAGACAGCAGTTCATAGTATCTCTTCTTGCTGACATATCATGAATATAGATATAACCGTCTCTTGCTGCCTGTAATTCCTCAGTGGTAAGGAAGAATTTCTGGTAGAGCTCTTTATTTAATTGATTGAAGATAAGACTTCTTTTCGTAGATACCAGTGCGCTGTCGGTATTACTGTTCTCCTTGTCCCCGATATACATAATGGACTGGCTTTTTTTGTAGACTTCATCTAACATATGTACAAAATCCTGCTTGTAATTGCGGTAATCGCGGTAACTCTTGGCTACAGCCGGGTTGGTCCTCTCCAGAGCGCCTTCAACGATGTTATGCATTTCGGCTATGTATATCTCTTCCCTGTTCATGGATAGAACTTTTTCTTCAACAAATCTACAGATAAAATCATGCTCTTCCTCTGTAAATTTAATTAATGCGCGCTGTGCAGATTTGTCTACTGCCCAGATGACTTTTTGTACATTAAATTCTTCCTTTGTATTATCCTTTTTAACTACTCTAATCATTTGAATAAAAACCTTCTTTGCAGTGTATTTGTTTGGGTCGTGACCCATATTGTGTAATATTATAACACAAACACACAAGATATTGTAGTCCAAATTTAAAATTAAGAAAAATTTATCTTTGGAACTATCAATAAATAATCACGCAATGACCCATTTATACGAGTAATTATAGTGAATAAAAGGCTTGGATAATGGTATTTGAGAGAAGAAATATAAGAATCACAAAATGTTAACAGAAAGATTTTTTACTTTCCTAATGTCAGGATTTATGCTATCCTTTTATAGCAGACTGAATATATCAAAGGAGTTAATCGGAATGAATCTGCTGAATGTAGAAAAGATGAGCAAAAGCTTTACAGATAAAATACTATTTGACAAAGTCTCTCTTGGTATTAACGAAGGAGATAAAATCGGCGTTATTGGCATTAATGGTACCGGAAAATCAACCCTGCTCAAGATAATTGCCGGGTTGGAAGAGCCTGATGAAGGCGGAGTTGTCAAAGGAAAGAGCATACGGATAGAATATCTGCCTCAGATACCGGAATTTGACGAGAGTTTAAATATATTAGAAAATGTGGTCAAAGGTAAAAAAGCAAAGGAAGAATACCGGGATTTAGAAGGAGAAGCAAAAGCAATGCTTCTAAAGCTTTCCATTCCTGATGCATCAGGAAGTACGTCTACTTTATCAGGAGGGCAGAAAAAGAGAGTAGCTCTGGTAAGAACTCTGCTGACCCCAGCTGATATCCTGGTGTTGGACGAGCCTACCAACCACTTGGACGATACCATGGCAGAGTGGCTGGAAGATTATTTAAGAAAATACCAGGGAGCCTTTTTAATGGTAACCCATGACAGATACTTTCTGGACAAGGTAACCAATAAGATTGTAGAGATTGACAAAGGCTCTATCTATACCTACAATGCCAATTACACCAAGTTCTTAGAACTGAAAGCTGCCAGAGAAGATATGGAAGCTGCCACGGAACGGAAGAATAAGAGTCTGTACCGTATGGACCTGGAATGGATGATGAGAGGTGCCAGAGCTCGTTCCACAAAGCAAAAGGCTCATATCATGCGTTTTGAAGAGCTTAAGAACCGCAAAGTGATAGAAGAGGATAAGGCGGTTGAGATTAATGCGTTTTCTTCAAGACTTGGTAAAAAGACCATTGAAATTAATGACGTATCAAAGTCATATGGCGATAAGGTATTGTTCCGGGATTTCACATATATTATGTTAAGAGGAGACAGGCTAGGCATTGTTGGCCCAAATGGCAGCGGAAAATCCACATTGCTGAAAATCATAACCGGAATCCTTCAGCCGGATGAAGGCACCGTCATAACCGGAGAAACAGTAAAGATAGGCTACTTCTCTCAGGAAAACGAATATATGGATCAGAATATGAAGGTGATTGATTATATCAGAAGTGTGGCAGAATATATTGAGACAGCCGAGGGTACCGCCACAGCCTCCCAGATGCTTGAAAGATTCTTATTTACCGGAAGTTTACAGTATTCCCTTATCTCCAAGTTATCAGGGGGCGAGAGACGAAGGCTTTATCTCCTTAAGGTGCTTATGGAGGCACCGAATGTTCTGATCCTGGATGAGCCTACGAATGATCTTGACATTACCACCCTTACTATACTGGAAGATTATCTGGAGAGCTACGATGGTATTGTGCTGGCAGTGTCCCATGACAGGTATTTTCTCGACAAGATGGCAGAGAGAATCTTTGCTTTTGAACCGGGTGGTGTAATCAGGCAATATGAGGGTGGATTTTCTGATTATAAGGACAAAGTATTAGAAGAAAAGGAAGCGGAAGAGAAGATTCAGGCAGCCAGAACACCGGCTGTGAAAGGCACAGAAGCCGGAGAAGCTTATAAATCCAGGGAAAAGCAAACAAAATTAAAATTCTCCTACAAAGAGCAGCGGGAATATGATACCATTGAGGACGATATCTCTTCTTTGGAAGAACGTATTGCAGCTCTGGAAGGTGAGATTATAAAAGCATCTGCAGACTATACAAAATTGAATACACTGATGGCTGAGAAAGAGGAGCTTGAGGTGGCCTTAGAAGAAAAGATGGATCGGTGGATGTATCTAACAGAACTTGCAAAGACAATAGAGGAACAAAAAAAGTAGAATCTATTTTATTATTTATTGAAGGAGGAATTAAACATGACAAAGATTGAACTTGTAAGAGGAGAAATGGTAAAGGCTATGAAGGCAGGAGATAAGGGAAGAAAAGATGCTCTCTCTGCACTTCTTACCGCCCTCAAGAATGTAGCTATTGACAAAAGATCAGACTTAACAGAAGAGGAAGAAAACGCAGTTGTTTTAAAAGAAATGAAACAGTTAAAAGAAACGCTGGAAGCAGCTCCATCCGATAGAACGGATATTATCGATGAGTGCAACTTAAGACTTTCTGTTTTAGGCGAATTTGCACCGGTATTCTTAAGCGAAGAAGAAATTAAGCAGGAGATTCAAAATGTCCTTACGGAGCTTGGAATCACAGCTCCTACAGCGAAGGATAAGGGAAAAATCATGAAGGAATTAATGCCAAGAGTGAAGGGAAAATCAGACGGTAAGCTGGTAAACGACCTGGTTGCTGCAGTATTTGCAGAATAAATTCAGTCTTTCTTTGGTCATAAAAAGACTCCCGATGCAATATAATTGTTGTAAATAACAGTTCTAAGATTGTACCAGGTTAGGATAATCTTAAATCCTGCGATTACTCTGGCACAGGAAAAGGGAGTCTATTATGGCTGATTATAAAAGACAGGTTTCATACATTTATCTGTATGAAGAAGGAAAAAAGAAGAACAACATAGGCTATGCCAGAGTTGAGGCGAAAAACGGACAGTGTAAATATACCATACATATAACGGCTCTGGGATTAAATGAGAAACAGCTGAAGGTCTATGCATTTCGCAGAAGGAATGCAGGGATAGAGGGCATACTTCTTGGCACAGTCTTGGTAAAAAATAATACCGGTGACTTTAAGATAATTACAGATGTTTCTCATATTATGAACTCTCCCTATGGAATGAATGATATGGGGGGGATAGTACTTTTATTCTCTGAAAGAAAATTCTTTGCAACAGAATGGGACAGTAAGCCAATTACAATGGCAATGGTGGCAAATATAGACAGGAAAGAAGAAAAGAAACCCGAGAGAGCAGCAGACAGGGAAAAAGAGGAAACCAAGGGAATGAAAGCTGCCAATTTGGCTGAAGTACTCTTTGAACATGCAAAAGCTCCGAAGGAAACAGAGACTATTCCTCCTGTCAGGGAAACAGTAAGAAATGATAAATCCCTCAAAGATCTGCTAACACCTAACCTCAATATTTCTCTGGATAAAAAGCCGGAAAGTGATACCATTGAGGAAGAAAGAGTATTAGACGATTTTCTACGGGCAAAGCCTGCAGCTGAACCGGATGAGATGAAAAAGGTTGGCAGTGAACCTCAGAAGGCTGTTCCTGATACCGAAAACGTAACTGATGTTCAAAAACGGACAGATAATAACGTTAAAGAGTCAGAGAACATGATAGAGACTGAGAATAATATAACTGAGGCTTTAGATAATATTGAGATTCAAAAGAATGTAACATTCGTAGAGAATAATCAAGAAACAGCAGGTTATACAGCAGACGCAGAGAATAATCAAGAAACAGCAGGTTATACAGCAGACGCAGAGAATAATCAAGAAACAGCAGGTTATACAGCAGACGCAGAGAATAATCAAGAAACAGCAGGTTATACAGCAGACGCAGAGAATAATCAAGAGACAGCAGGTTATGCAGCAGAAGCAGAGAATAATCAAGAGACAGCAGGTTATGCAGCAGAAGCAGAGGATAATCAAGAGACAGCAGGTTATGCAGCAGAAGCAGAGGATAATCAAGAGACAGCAGGTTATGCAGCAGAAACAGAGAATAATCAAGAGACAGCAGGCTTTGTAACAGAGGCAAAGAATAATATAGCGGCAGAAGATAAGGTAACAGAGATTAACAAAGTAGAAAGAATTGAAGAAGTTGAGCCGCCGGAAGAGCTTGAGAGCACACTGGAATCAGAAAAAGAAGCAACGCCGGATTTAAGGGCAACGCCAGTCTTTGAAGACCATCCCCTGGCAAAACAGATTTATCATAATTTTCCGAAGATGTATCCTTTTGAAGACAATGAGATAGCCTGGTGTGCCAGAATTGAACCCAAGGATATCGGAATGCTTCCTATGGAATTATGGGGCCTTGGGAATAATAGTTTTCTTCTTCATGGGTATTACAGCTACCGGCATCTGATTTTTGCAAGAGTAAATGATAAGACCGGTCAGAATTATATTCTTGGAGTGCCCGGAATTTATCATAACAGGGAAAAATTCATGGCGAAAATGTTTGGTTTTGAGAATTTTAAATGTGCTAAGAAAAAACCCCAGAGAACCGGAGAATTCGGTTATTGGTATATACCTGTGCTACTTAACCGTCAGGGATAATAAATAAGCTGCCATAACAGCCTGCAAGCTGTATGGCAGCTTTTATTATGTAGGTTACACTACAATTTCATTGATAAAAGCAAACCGTACATGATCCTCCCATTTGTGATTGATCTTTATACTGGATACAGCAAGGCCCTCATATTGAAAGCCCAGTTTCTGAACCAGATGAATGGAGCGTAGGTTCGAGGGCATAATATTTGCTTCAATCCGGTGGATTTCATAATCGGAAAAGAGAGTTTTCATGGAGTCTCTTATGGCTTCAATTGCATAGCCTTGGCCTAAGAAACGATGGTCGAACTTATAGCCTAGCTGGCAGGTAAAATAGGAGCCTTTTACAATGTTATAAAAATTTACAGAGCCTATAATAGTATTAGGGTTATTTTTTAAAAACACCCAATAGCGGAGAAGCTTGGACTGCTGCATTAGATTATATTCAATTGATAAGGATAGCCGCTGGTAAGAGGGGGTGTAGAAATTAATGTCTCTTTCCGGTTCCCAGGGCTCGAAATGTTCTTTGTTTTGTGCATAAAAGCTCAAAACTTTATCTGCTTCATTAGGGTGAAGGACTCTAAGCTGTAACCTGTCAGTCTGAATGCTCATCTGCATATGAATTCTCCTATGCCAGTTAAATTGTAAAATCCGATAGATACAAAAATCTGTGCCTGCTATATAAAACAGTGGTAAAATGCGGTAGACTAATCAACGCCCCTAACTTCGACCTTTGAGACATAGGGAAGGAGGAGCCTGCGAATTTCGTCAAGTTCATCCTTTGTATAACTGTGAAAACCAGGAGATATTACATCCTCAGATTCTTTGTAGGACTGAAGATAATATGCTCTGGCACCTTTAAGCCATTCTCCGATTGCTATAAAATCCGAAGGAATATGAAATTCCTTGGTTATTGTTGTCCGAAACTCGTAATCAATATTGCCGTTAAGCAAGAGCTGAATACTTTCTGAGATATTTTTTAAAGAGAAGTTCTTCTTTCCGATGGTATCAGAATACTTTTCAGGGCTGTTTTTAATATCCATTGCAACATAATCGAGCAGTCCCTCTGATATCAATTGTTTTAACAGGATAGGGTTACTGCCGTTAGTATCCAGCTTAATAAGATAACCCATATCCTTGATTTCTTTTATAAAGTCAGCAAGGCCAGGCTCTAGCGTAGGTTCACCGCCTGTAATGCATACACCTTCCAAGATTTCTTTTCGCTTCCTTAATGTTGCAAGTACTTCTTCTTTTGGAATGGCAGGAAGACTGTCCGGGTATAGTACCAGGGAAGCATTGTGGCAGAAGGGACATAGGAAGTTACAGCCGCCAAAAAAAATTGTTGCGGCCAGATGCCCAGGGTAATCTAATAATGTAGTTTTTTGAAAGCCGTGTATTCTCATATAAACACCTGTATGCACTTTATGGATGCCAAATTCTTTCGTAGATTAGTTGAGTTGTTTTTGACAGTAGTATCAACGCTACTGTATGCTTTAGGAAAATTCTTATATTATATATATGTTTTGCAGTCTGACAATATGAAAGTAATTACTTGCCCGGAAAGTGTACTCGTAGTATATTAATAATAGCAAATATCCACGGATTCGTCCAGTGGCTAGGAAGGATATGACAATTATATATGGATATGAAATATATGAAGGAAGCCCTAAAGGAAGCAAAAAAGGCAGCCAAGATCGGAGAAGTGCCAATAGGCTGTGTAATCGTTTTTAAGGATAAAATTATCGGAAGAGGTTATAATAGAAGAAACACAAAAAAAACCACATTGGCTCATGCAGAGATTACAGCCATACAAAAGGCCAGTAAAGCAATGGGAGACTGGCGCTTGGAGGACTGTACCCTCTATGTGACACTTGAACCCTGTCAAATGTGCTCAGGTGCAATTGTACAGGCGAGAATAAAAGAAGTGATTGTAGGGGCAATGAACCCCAAAGCCGGGTGCGCCGGCTCTATCCTTAATATCCTCCAGATGGAAGAATTTAACCATCAAGTGGAATTAACCACAGGTGTAATGGAAGAGGAATGTAAAAAAGTTCTGCAGGATTTCTTTGTTGATCTTAGAATCCGCAATAAAAAAGAAAAAGAAGAAAGCAAAGAAAAATTGCTGCAAACCGGCAATTCTTCACAGCTTGACACCGCAAAGGATGCTACTTGACTTTGCATTAAAAATAAAGTATACTGAACAGGCAAGATTCGAGAAAAAAGAATTCTGCCTTCGATTTACAACTTAACCATGTTATAAAATTTCCGTGCAGCCGGGGAGATAGCGGTGCCCTGTACCTGCAATCCGCTACAGCAGGGGTGATGTCTTGCCCAGGGTGATATACTGTAGGGCAGCCCCTTATAAGTGATGTTGACGTTTGGGTCTTACGCAACAGGAATTCGTGAACCGTGTCAGGTCAGGAATGAAGCAGCACTAAGCGAAAACTCTTGTGTGCCGTGAGGGTGCCTGAACCGAGTTAACTGTAAGGGTAACGCTTATGGTATACATTCAAAGCAAGACGCACGGATTAAAATATATATAGATTATACCATTATGTAAGGATGTCGTCACAGTATATGTGAGCGGCATTTTTTATTTCTTCTTTTTTTAACAGAATATATTTAGCTTATTGGTCCTTTTTTACTATACCCGTAACAGACAAATATGCAAAATTCATCTTTCGGATTGTCATATTATAGATTATAATGGGATTATACTCAAAAGATAGATGAGGTGGGATATGGGAATAATAATTAATCACAATGCAGTAAATCAAGTAGATAAGAATACAACAATCTATCTGGAAGGAGAACAGATAAAGGGAGTATCAATTATCCTTAAGGGCAGGGTGCTTGCCAAAAGCAAAGGAAGCCGGGTGCTTCTTGGAACTGGTAATTTTATCGGGATTAGTGATTTAGCCTTTGGTAATTATCATTGCACCTATGAAGCCTTTGATGAAGTCTTGTTTTATAGCTTTCCGGTAAAGAACACGGAAGAGATAACAGATATCTTTAATATAAATAAGGACTATAAAGGATTAATGTCAGCCTCTTTATCACGGTATGTGTCTGAGATAGAAAAGATATATACAAAGCTTCATAATGCGGCAGAGGATGTCTATAATTTTTCTGATAAATATCACAAGAAATATATAGAAATCGGAAATAAGCTGGGATATTCCGTTACCCCGGTAACAGTATTAACGGAACTGGAACCATATATTGAAGAGTCTATTTTAGACGACAGAAAGCTGGAATACTATAAGGAATGCGCTAAAATATCAGTGGATCACTGGAAAGCCTTCTGCTCCTACGGGGAGATTGTAACGTTATATACCCTGGAAGATACCCAGGAATTAATCAGCCTTATGCTGACAGAATGCGGCAGGATGGCAGATTATCTTGAGAAGCTTATACTTGGACTTATTAACAGTTCGGATAATTGCCTCTATAAGGGGTATGCTTCCCTTGCAATCAGCATTGAAGAAACCGGCGGAGATAACAGAGAGTTAATCCGGGTGGTGGATGCCATCATTGAACATATTAATAATCTGGAGAATATTTTTGAAGAAAAGCTTGGGAAAAAGTGCAGTGTTGACAGAGCTCGCATGCAAGAGATTTATTACATGCTGATATCCAAGACCTCCAATCGTAAAGAACAGGTTGATAATAACTTCCAATATACAGAAAACGAAGCAAAAGAAGTAACATCCGTACTGGAAGGAAGTTTTCAGCAGATATGCAATTATGCCATGTATGATTTGGAAAAAACAGAGGATATGGCACAGGGACTGCTGGACTTTATTAATTTGAGGGATAAATTTTCAACAGACGATAGAATCAGGGTGCTTCGCAGAAGGCTTACCCAGCATTTCTATGAAATATATGAATTGGTATTTTTAAAAGCCTGCAAGGACAGTAATGTTCCGAAGGTAATTGATCTTTTCTTGAAATACGGTTTTCTGGATGAGCGCCTTCTAACGACAGATCAGCTGAGGGAATTGTATTTCCTGGATGATGAACTGCTTAAGCAGACCGGTTTATGTAAGGTTTATGATATTAAATCCTGGCTGCTTTGTGTATATAATGGCGAGAAGGAACCATCTAAGAACGAATTCGATCAGGAATATCCGGACTGGCTTCGGAATAACCGTAAAAGAGGGGAGATTACGGAAGAGGGAGAGAAAGATGCCCTCGTCAATCCTGTACTTCGAGTAAAATATGAGATGCAGAATATGTTCCGTTATAACAGCAAGGTAGTAAACGGTCAATTCAGCACTTTTGTACCCTTTTTATGGGGAGAGAGTATTGTAAAAGGTTTTCAGAATATGTTATTAACGCCTAAGCGCGTTAATGACACAATCCAAAGCCTGCTTGAAATTGACTATTCTGTCTTCCACCGTGAGATAATGTATGTAAATCAGCAAAAGGGAATTGCAAAAGAATATGTAATGCAGCCGGTATATCCGGATATCATTCTTATGCCGGTAATGGGCTTTCACGGAGTAATGTGGCAGGAAATTACTGGGAAGAAGAAGAGCAGGGAAGGACGTTTTATATTTCCGATCTTTGTGGATGCCAACTTCAATGACATGATGATTAAAGTACTTGGCAAGTTCCGCTGGGAACTTTGCAGAAGCATACAGGGAAATGCCTGGAATAATATTAAGGAGAAATCTCTGACTTCGGAGTATGCCGATTACATTCAGTTTTACCGTAAGAACCGAGAGATTTCCGAAGAGATGCGTGAGAAAATCAAAGCGCAGATACAAAAAGGTAAAAACAATTACAGGGAAATCTTTGTAATTGATTACGAAGGATGGATGAAGAGCGAGTCTACCGGAGCTGTCAGGCTCAACCGCTTTGCCCGAGAGATTGTTGCTACTTATTGTCCTTTTAAAAAGGAAATCCGTGAACGGTTAAAGGGAATGCCTTTATTTTCAGAAGCCATGGAGCGGTTCTCAAGGAATACCATAAAGAAAATTAAGGACATCGAATTAAGGTACCGGGTCATTGAAAAAGAAGGCGGAGAACTCACACAGGAACTGAAAGATACCTTGAGTTTTTATAAGGACTTATAAGAGGGCTTAAGCTTATATTCTCATAGTACTCATTGATAAATAATAATTAAGATTCGTTTAACAAAAAGGCTGCTGTAGCATTACAGGGCCTTTTTTGCGTGCCTGATATCAATAGCTCCTGACAGTCGGAAAGATTACTAAAAGGGTTTTCCGGAAAAATAGTTACATGTATTTACCATTTGATTTGCGATTGAAAGAGCCGGGAAAGAACTTGTATAAATACAGTGAAAATGGTAAGATAGATGAAATAAAGCAAATATTTGCAATATTGGTGACGAAAAGGAGGCTGCTATGGAACGATATGATAATATAGTAAAGATAGAAGAAATCCGTAAGTTAACAGATGAAGGGCAATACCAGAGAGCTGTCCGAATCCTTGACACCATGGATTTGCACAGGATAAAATCGCTGACGGATTTAAGTATACTTGCAGATGTGCTGACAGAAAATGAACGATTTGACGAAGCGATGGAGCTTCTTAACCGTATATATGATAAATCCAAAACCAGACGTGTTATTTACCAGATGGTAGAACTGGCGATTAAGCAGAAAGATGTGGAACAGGCAGAGGAATACCTGCTTCGGTATCAGAAAGCTGCGCCTCATGATTCTTACCGTTTTATTTTTCGATACTATATTGATAAACTGAAAGGAGAACCAGCAGATACTCTTATTGATTCACTGGAACAACTAAAAGAATTCGAATATATTGAAGTTTGGGCATATGAACTTGCAAAACTCTATCACAAAGCAGGAATGAAAGATAAATGTATCCGTGAATGTTCCGATATCATACTCTGGTTCGGTGAGGGCATCTATGTAGATAAGGCAAAGCTTCTAAAAGCTTATTATGTTGGTGAGATTGACCCGGTGCACATCCTGAAGGCAAAAGATAGAAACGAGACAATCCAGAGGCTGGGACTTGATAAGACAAAGGACTATCGAAACATCAGAGAGCAGATAAATGAATATTTGTCAGGGACGGAAGAGGAAAGGGCAGAATCCCTTGAGGGAACTGGAGAGGAAACGAAGACAGTACCAGAAAGGCATACACAGCAAAGAGGAAATGCGATAACAGAATCCAAGATACCGGAAGCTGTAACCGCAGATTTCAGGAGCACAGATTCTAAAATGGCAGAACCAGAAGAAACAGCAGGGAATGACCATGTGGAATATAACCATGCTTTTTTTTATGAAAACGGAAAAGTCCGGGAAATGGCAGCAATAAATAAAGCATTAGAAACAACAGAAAAAGAAGAAACCGAAGAAGATGGAGAAGCAGCAGAAAAGGGAGTAACCGTAGGAAAGGTAAAAATAGCAGAAACGGAAGTAACTGAAGGAAAATCAGCAACAGAAGGAATGGCAGAATTAGCAGAAACCGAAGAAACAGCAGAATCGGAAGATAAGGCAGAAACTAAAGAAAATGAAGTAAAAGAAGTTATAAAAGAAATAGAAGCAAGAGAAGAGATAGAAGCAAAAGAAAAAATAGAAACAAGAAAAGAAACAGAAGCAAGAGAAATAACAGAAGAAATAGCAGAAACGGAAGAAACAAAAGAAACAGAAATAAATGAAGAGGCAGCAGAAGAGAGTATATTCACCTTGTTTGAAAAAGCATCCTTTGATTATCAGAAAGAACTGGGCGGATTTCTATTATCAGAAAAAGTTAAAACACAATTCCGTCGTAGTCTGGAAGGAATACTTTCAGATTCTTCTAACAGCAGATTTTTGTGCATTATCGGAGAAAAGCAGAGCGGTAAGACCTCTCTGGCTTTAAAGATCTGCAAAGGCTTATTTTATCTGAACTGGATTAAGTCTGATAGAATTGCAAAGATTTCCGGTGAGAATCTAAATAAAGTGGACATACGAAAACAGAAAGAGAAACTGAATGGCTGCTCCCTTATCATAGAGAACCCGGGTGAGATTCAGGCAGAGGCAGCGAAAGGTTTATATTCTTTTTTCAGAGGCATGGGAGATAACATCTTCGCTATTCTGGAAGGAAGCCAAGAGGAGATTAGTCGCTTTTTAGAAGAATATCCTTTGTTAAAAGAGTATTTTGCTTATGAAATTTGTCTTACTACATATACTTTAAAGCAACTGGTACTCTTTGCCGTAGGATACCTGGAAAACAATAATTATATATTAAAAAGTGAAGCAAAAGAGGCCATTACCAATGCAATAGAGTCAGCAACCACAGGAAACGACCCAGATGCCTATGGGAAAGCGATGAAACTCGCAGTTAGAGCAAAAAAAGCTGCAGGAGAAAGATACAAGGCACTGTTAGGGGACATACTAAGCAGCGGAAAACTCACAGAAGAAGACCTGTTATATATTACCAAGGAGGATATAATAGCTGCCGAGAAATAATAGTGTAAGGAATTGAAAAGATAATAGGATATAAAAAATATAAATTGGGAAATGTGACGGAGGAATTATAGTAGGATGGGAAACCAGATATTTGTAATCGGGCATGTCAATCCGGATACGGACTCTATCTGTTCAGCAATTGCATATGCACACCTGAAGCAAAAGCTGACGGGAGAAGATTACGTAGCAAAGAGGGCAGGGCATATCAACTCTGAAACGAAATTTGTACTAGAAGCCTTTAAGGTCAGTGCGCCAAGTTACCTGCCGGATGTCCGTACACAGGTGAAGGATATTGAAGTCCGCAGAACAAAAGGCGTGAAGAATGGGATATCCTTAAAGGAAGCCTGGTCCTATATGAGAGAGAGTAATGTGGTTACACTTCCAATTGTAGACGGAGAAGATCACCTGGAAGGGCTTATTACTGTAGGGGATATTACAAAATCCTATATGGATGTATACGATAACCGGATACTTACAAAAGCTGCAACACCTTGCAGAAACCTGGTAGAAACCCTGGAAGGGGAGCTGATTGTAGGTACAGGAGAGGAAACTTTTCATAACGGAAAGGTTTTAATAGCCGCAGCCAATCCGGATCTAATGGAAAACTATATTGAAAAAGATGATGTGGTGATTCTGGGAAACCGCTATGAATCCCAGCTCTGTGCAATCGAGATGAATGCGGGTTGTATTATTGTTTGTGATGGCGCCAGTGTTTCCAAGACGATTACAAAGATGGCTCAGAATAATAATTGTATTATTATTAAAACTCCTTATGATACCTTTACTGCAGCCAGATTGATTAACCAGAGTATACCAATCCGCTTTTTTATGACAGATAAAGATATTCTGTATTTTACAAAGGAAGATTATATCGAGGATATAAAGGGAATTATGGCTCAGAAGAGGCACCGGGACTTTCCTATCTTGGATAAAGACGGTCACTACTATGGGATGATCTCCAGGCGTAACCTTTTGGGAGCCAGAAGAAAGAAGCTTATTCTGGTGGATCATAATGAGAAGTCTCAGGCAGTTGACGGCCTGGAAGACGCAGAAATACTGGAAATTATTGACCATCACAGGCTTGGCAGTCTTGAAACGATCAATCCGGTATTTTTCAGAAATCAGCCCCTTGGCTGCACGGCTACGATTATTTATCAGATGTATCAGGAACATCAGATTGAGATAGAACCTCAGATAGCAGGACTATTATGTTCCGCCATACTTTCAGATACCTTGGTATATCGTTCTCCCACCTGTACGGAGATGGATAAACAGGCAGCTGAAAACCTGGCAGTGATTGCGGGAATAAAGACAGAAGAGTATGCAACAAGAATGTTCGCTGCGGGCAGTGATTTGACCAACAAGAGTCCGGAAGAGATTTTTTATCAGGATTTTAAGAAATTTACCGCCGGAGATATTACCTTTGGCGTGGGGCAGATAAGCTCTATGAGCAGGGAAGAGCTGGATAAAATAAAGGAGTCTCTGGTTCCTTATATGCAAAAAGCTTACCATGAACACGGTGTTGAGATGCTATTCTTTATGCTGACCAGTATTATGGATGGCTCGACTGAGTTTTTGTACCAGGGAGCAGGGGCCAAGGAGCTGCTAATCAATACCTTTCATTTTAATAAGAATGATAAAGCATTTCACCTTGAGAATGTGGTATCAAGAAAGAAACAGGTTATTCCTGCACTGATGCTGGCTTTACAGGAGAACTAATTCTGGTAAAGCCAGTTTAAGCAATTTTTATCAGTCTTGAATTTTAAACTGAAGGGTAACAGGAGTCTTAAGATTCTTGCCGCCCTTTGATTTTACGTTTCTTGTTATGGTTAATATATAGGATTCATTTTGGGAATAAGGCTCTAAGGGCTCTATCTCTATGTATTTATTAATAGTGTCATAACGGATATAAGTCTTTAAAGGCAATTGATTGAGAGTAGTTACGTAAAGATTTCTATTATTAACAGTAGCAGGATCAAGAGGAGCAGTAAACTTAACACGCCAGACAAATTTGCCGGTGCGGAATTTAAGGGATTGCTTTACCTTATCCTGAACATTCTGTGTTACGGATTCTATTAAGATTATATTGTCAGCCATTTTCATGCCTCCTTAACAATATTGTATGGTTAGCGGTATGTGCGTTATTTACTTTTAAGTAAAATATAGTTTCATAAAATTATTATACAATAGAATGTATAAAAATGATAGTGTCGAAATTCGAGGAATAAGAGAAGAAGTAAGAGGAAAAGGAAGTCTCCTCACCCAGATTTTGTACGCGTGCTATAGCACGCAGATGGGAGTTAAATATGAACAAGGAATTTTGGAAACCCGGGAATATGCTCTATCCCCTGCCTGCTGTTATGGTAGGCTGCAAAGGAAGAGACGGGAAGAATAATATAATTACAGTAGCCTGGACGGGAACGGTTTGTACGAATCCGGCTATGGTATATATTTCCCTTAGAAAAATAAGGCATTCCTATGGTATTATAAAAGATAGTGGTGAATTTACCATAAATCTGACAAACGAAAGTCTGGTACGGGCGGCTGATTACTGCGGTGTCAAATCCGGTAAGGATGTAGACAAGTTCAAGGAGATGAAATTAACTCCTGTAAAAGGGGTGTATGTGGACGCTCCCTGTATTGGAGAAGCTCCGGTTAATATTGAATGCAAATTAAAGGAGATTATTCCCCTTGGCTCCCATGATATGTTTTTGGCGGAAGTGCTGGGAGTTCATGCAGACAGCAGGTATATGAATGAAAAAGGTAAATTTGACTTAAACCAGGCTAAACCTGTGGTGTATTCCCATGGAGAATACTACGGTCTTGGTGAGCTTATGGGAACCTTTGGATATAGTGTAAAAAAATAAGCAGGATGAAATCCTGCCATTCGGGAAAAAATAAAAAATGCTTGGCTAGGAGTAATAAAGATGTTATAATCACTACATTATGTGCGAAAGGACATGCCTATGAAAAATGTTGTTTTAATTGGAATGCCTTCAGCCGGTAAAAGTACCATTGGAGTTATCCTTGCTAAGGTCTTAGGATATCAATTTCTTGATTCCGACCTATTAATTCAGGAGCAGGAAAGTGAATTATTAAAGGATATCATTGACAAAAGAGGAATAGATGGTTTTCTGGCTATTGAAAATCAGATTAATAGTAAAATAGATACTGTAAATACAGTGATTGCCACAGGTGGAAGTGTTATTTACGGAAAAGAAGCAATGGAGCACCTTCGTGATATCGGAATTGTTGTTTATATTAAATTGTCGCTGAATACGATTACCGATCGTCTGGGGAATATAAAGCAAAGAGGGGTCGTCTTAAGAAAAGGACAGGATCTTAAGATGCTTTATGAGGAGAGATGTCCTCTTTATGAAAAATATGCACATGTTACAGTGAATGGGGAACAGTTAAACACAGAGGAGCTTATGGAGAAGATAGCGGAGGAAATCCGCAGCTTTATCAAAAAGCCGCTCTAGGATTACAGAAAATGTGAAAAGTTATTTACAAACCTTAATGTTATGGTATAATCAAGAAGGTTTATGAGAGCTTAGTTATTTTCGAATGAATACAAATGAATGAATTTAATATAGAACAAAATGATGAAACCTCTTTGCTTATAGCATAAGGGAAAGAGGTTTTAGTTTTATGTGGAAGTAAGCTGATAAGAGGTGTGTGATGGAACAATATATAATAAAAGGCGGTAGGGCCTTACAGGGAGAGGTCACTATTGGCGGCGCAAAAAATGCGGCACTTGGAATCATATGTGCGGCTATTATGACGGATGAACCGGTGGTTATCGGCAATTTACCGGATATCGGTGATATTAATGTACTTTTACAGGCCATTGAAGAAATCGGCGCGAAAGTGGAAAGAATAGATGAGCATACAGTTAGGGTAGATGGAAAATACATTGATTCCGAAATCGGAATTGATTATGATTTTATACGTAAAATCAGGGCTTCTTATTATCTTTTAGGAGCACTTTTAGGAAAGTATAAAAAAGCTCAGGTTGCATTACCCGGTGGCTGTAATATCGGCAGCAGGCCGATAGATCAGCACATCAAAGGTCTTGAAGCATTAGGAGCCGTTGTAAAAATTGAACATGGAATGATAAAAGCTAAAGCCGATGCCTTAAAAGGAAATCATATTTATCTGGATTGCGCCAGTGTTGGAGCTACCATCAATATCATGCTTGCAGCCTGTCTTTCGGAAGGAGTTACCATTATAGAAAACTCTGCGAAGGAGCCACATGTAGTAGATGTTGCGAACTTCCTGAACAGTATGGGTGCTAATATAAAAGGTACCGGAACGGACGTTATCCGTATTAAAGGTGTTGAAAAATTAAACGGCACAGATTATACAATCATTCCCGACCAGATTGAAGCCGGAACCTTTATGTTTGCGGCTGCAGCTACCAGGGGAGATGTTCTGATTAAAAATGTTATACCGAAGCATCTGGAAGCATTAACTGCCAAACTCATAGAAATCGGGGTGCAGGTAGAAGAATATGATGATGCCATTCGGGTAAATGCAAAGGGAACCCTTGGGCATACCCATGTCAAGACTTTGCCTTATCCTGGGTTTCCGACAGATATGCAGCCACAGATAGCAGCAGTGCTTGTTACTTCCGAAGGAACCAGTATCGTAACCGAGACACTATTTGAGAATCGACTTCGCTACGTAGATGAGCTTTCCAGAATGGGAGCAAATATCAAGGTGGAAGGGAATACCGCGGTTATTGTAGGAGTTAAGAACCTTACCGGAGCTATTGTCAGTGCACCCGACTTAAGAGCCGGAGCTGCCCTTGTAATAGCAGGGCTTACAGCTACGGGCTTTACTCTTGTAGAACAGGTTGAATATATTGAAAGAGGCTACGAGAACTTTGAAAAAAAGATGCAGGGACTAGGCGCTATTATGGCCAAAGTAGATGAGGAAGACGAAAAGGCTATCCAGAAGTTTAAACTTAAGGTAAGCTAATCAGATAATGATAGAGAAAAAGCCGGCAATATGAACTGCTCTATAAGTAGGATATGAATATCTAACTTATAGGACAATTCATTTTACCGGCTTTTATATGTTTTATTTACATTCACGACATATTATTATAGAACTATATATGAATTGTGTTATACATATATATGATAAATGCAACAGGTTATAAAATGGCTATAAATGGGTCACTGCAACCTATTATAAGATGGCTTCCACAGTCAGATCTCTTTCTTTTGATAAATCAACAAAGCTTGAATCAAGCTGAATCACAGGCTTTGACAGGGCATGCTGATTAATCAGACGAATTTCTCCTTCTCTGCCGTTACTTAAACGAACACGGTTACCAACATAGGCCTGTACTATCTTTTCCAAAAAGATCAGTATGTATGTGGGATCGTATTTCTGGAGTCCTTCCGATTCAAACACCGAGATTGCTTCAAAAGGGCTAAGGGCAGGGCGGTACACTCTGGAGGAAGTCATAGCATCGTATACATCAAGGATTCCGATAATCTTGGCAAAAGGCTCAATCTGATCACCTTTCGTTCTATAGGGATACCCGCTGCCGTCACATCTTTCGTGATGCATCAGGGCTACATTTGCAATTCTGGGGTCCAGGCCTTTATTCTTTAGAACATTATAGCCTTGAATGGTATGAGTTTTTATTGCTACATAGTCACTGGGAGATAATTTTTCCTGTTTGTTGATTAATTCTCCGGGAAGGGAGAGTTTACCAATATCATGGAGTAAGCCTGCCAGTGCTAGAGTTTCCAGTTCGCTTTTGGGAAGCTTAAGCCATTGTCCGAATACAGTCGCCAATAGAGATACATTCATACAATGGACATAGGTTATATCATCATATTCACGCATACAGTGAAGCATATCAAATACATGTAATCCATTTCTGCTTTTTTGCATCAGGTCGGAGGTATGCGCTAGAAGATTATCCACATCGATAGGTTCATTCTTGTCTGTCAATTTGTTTAATTGATTCTTAAAAGAATCCACTTTTTTGGTGAATTCGGAATGAAATTCCTTGAACTCAGCACTTTGGCGAACTTTTTCAGAATAACTTGATTCTTTCACCGGTACTTGTGGTTCATCTGTGTCAAGGACAATATTGAATTCGCTAACAGAATTAAATTTCAATCTTGTAATTATACGGTCAGTTAATTCTACTCCTTTGGATATTACCAATTGATTGTTTGAATTATAGACATCATCTGCTACTACTAAACCGGGCTTTGCCTGCCTTATGGATATTCTTTGTTTACTCACACTAATACGCTCCTATCCGCGTCTTTATCCGGCGCATATGGCTGCAGATGTTAAGGCATCTGTCAATACCAATATATAGCTTAAGTATAGAAAAAACACCGAAAGATGTCAATAAAAAAATGCTTGACAAAAGCTGACTAATACTATATTCTCATTTACGTAACATAAAATTTTATAAATTATTTCTCTTATTCAGAGTGACGGAGAGTAAAGGCTCTATGAAGTCACGGCAACCCCCTTTGCGGAAGGTGCCAACCTGAGCGAGTAATCGAACAATAAGAGGATTTGATGTATTTTTCAAGTCCACTTAGCAGGACTTTTTTTATTGCATAAAATAATCCTTGCAAAGGTTTTGCACAAGAGATAGGAAGAGAAGTAACCACACTTTTCATTGAACGCGTGCCGCAGGCTGTTTGCAGGCTGGCAGGCACAGATTGGAGATGACATGAACAAATTATTATTTACTTCAGAATCAGTTACAGAAGGGCATCCCGATAAAATATGCGATCAGGTATCGGATGCGGTATTAGATGCTATGCTAGAACAGGACCCTATGAGCCGTGTCGCTTGTGAAACAGCGATAACAACAGGACTTGTACTGGTAATGGGAGAGATCACTACAAAGGGCTATGTTGACATTCAGAAAATCGTACGTGATACCATTCGTGAGATTGGATATGACAGGTCTGAGTATGGCTTTGATGCAAATACTTGCGGTGTTATGGTTGCTCTGGATGAACAGTCACCGGATATTGCCATGGGCGTTAATAAGGCACTGGAAGCCAAGGAACACACGATGTCCGAAGATGAGATAGAGGCAATCGGTGCGGGAGACCAGGGTATGATGTTTGGCTTTGCCAGCAATGAGACGGAAGAATACCTTCCTTATCCCATATCTCTGGCCCACAAATTAACCAGACAGCTTACCAAAGTTCGTAAAGACGGCACACTGCCTTATTTAAGACCCGATGGAAAGTCCCAGGTTACAGTGGAGTACAATGAAGAAGGAAAACCCATACATCTGAATGCAGTAGTTCTATCTACTCAGCATGATCCCGATGTTACCCAGGAACAGATACATGCAGATATCAAAAAGTATGTCTTTGAGGAAGTTCTTCCCACAGAGCTCTTAGATGACAAGACAAAGTTCTTTATTAATCCCACCGGACGTTTTGTAATCGGCGGACCCAACGGAGACAGCGGACTTACAGGCCGTAAGATAATTGTTGATACCTACGGCGGATATGCACGTCACGGCGGCGGTGCTTTCTCCGGTAAGGATTGCACAAAGGTAGACCGTTCAGCAGCTTATGCAGCCCGCTATGTAGCAAAGAATATTGTGGCAGCAGGCCTTGCAGATAAATGCGAAATCCAGTTATCCTATGCTATCGGTGTGGCACAGCCTACATCTATCATGGTGGATACCTTCGGAACAAGCAGCTTAAGCTCAGAACAAATAGTTGAAATCATCAGAGAGAACTTTGACCTTCGTCCTGCAGGAATTATCAAGATGCTTGATCTTAGACGTCCTATCTATAAGCAGACAGCAGCTTACGGACACTTTGGCAGAAATGACCTTGATTTACCTTGGGAAAAGACAGATAAAGTGGAATTACTGAAGAAATATTTATAAATACCGGCAATAACGGCAGGAGGCACAAAGCATTAGCTTAAAGTGCCTCCTTTTTTTGTTTATGAGGCAAAGAATTAATCAGAAAACCCTATAAGTTCATAAAATATTTAGAAAGCTCATAGTTATTTTCGGTGTAGAACTATCAGGCATATGGTATAATACGAATAGAAACAATGGAATAATTTGATAGGAGGTCATTACCTTGAAATTAAAGAGCAGGCTTTTTACAGCCTTTCTTATTATAACTACAATACCTCTTATGCTGGTTTGCCTTGCCTTAAGCATTATTATCGGGTATCAGAATAATGCAATAAAGCAAACCTATGATGTTAAGACGAATTCAATCACCGCTATTTCTAATCCGGTACAGCTATTAAGCCGTTTGACCCGGGGTGTATATAATGAAATTGTTCTGACAGCACAAAAGGATCCGGAAAAGTTCGGGGATGAAGAATATATCAGCTATCTTCAAAAAGAATTAAAAGGAAAGTACTCCTACATTGCCGTTCGAAAGGACGACGACTTTATTTATGCCGGTGATACGGACAGGTTCGATAGAATAATAACAAGTATGCCTGCATTTGGAGAACACACGGGAAATGCAGAAGGCGGGTTATATGTTGACGGTAAATACCCGCTTTTATTAAAGCAGCAGGATTTTTATTTCGCAGATGGGTCAAAGGGAAGTATATTTATTATTACAGAGCTTGATACCCTCATTCCTCAGTTTAAAGCTTCCGCTATTCAGCTCCTGTTATCTCTGGTATCTATTGTTATCCTTACGGCTTCCGTATTGATACTATGGATATACCGAAGTATAATTATTCCTATTAATACACTTCATGCTGCTACCAATGCTATGAAGGAAGGGAATCTGGATTATTCTATTGAAGGTGACCCGGAGGATGAGATTGGAAGACTTTGTGTGGACTTTGAAGAAATGAGAATCCGATTGAAGGAATTGATTGATGTCAGGCTTCGCTACGAACAGGAGATGCAGGAATTAATCAGCAATATTTCTCATGATTTAAGAACTCCGATAACGGCAATAAAAGGCTATGCGGAGGGTATTATGGATGGTGTCGCAGACACCAGGGAAAAACAGGAGAAATATATAAAGACTATTTATACTAAGGCCAATGATTTATCCTCACTGGTAGATGAACTTTCTTTTTACTCCAAGATTGACTGCAATACCATGCCTTATACTTTTTCCTGTATTAATTTGGGTAATTATTTTGAAGACTGTCTGGGAGAGATTACTCTCGATCTTGAAGTTAAAAATATTGAAGTAGAGTACCATAATGAAACGGATCCGAGTACGATTGTCAATGCAGATGCAGAGCAATTAAAGCGCGTAATCAGCAACATCGTCGGAAATTCCGTAAAATATATGGGAAAGAAGCAGGGACGTATTAGCATACGGATTATGGAGGGTTCAAGTTTTAACAGAGCGGAAGAAGTTGTGATCAGCATAGAAGATAACGGACCGGGAATTGCAGAAAAGGATATACCTTTTATATTCGAAAGATTTTACCGGGCAGATGCTTCCAGGAATTCTACCAAGGGAGGTACCGGTCTTGGACTTGCTATTGTAAAGAAGATTATAGAGGACCATATGGGAACTATATGGGCCGAAAGTGAAGAAGATAAAGGAACTACCATTTATTTCACATTAAGAAAGTGCAGGGAGGATGTCTAGGATGAGCAGAATACTGATAGTGGAAGATGAGATGGCAATTGCAGAGCTGGAGAAGGATTACTTAGAGCTTAGCGGCTTTGAGGTGGAGATTGAAAACTCCGGAGACCAGGGGCTTACAAGAGCCTTAAAGGAAGAATTTGACCTGATAATATTAGATCTTATGCTTCCCGGTATGGATGGGTTTGAGATATGCAAGAATATCCGAAGCGAAAAAAACATTCCTATTCTTATGGTTTCTGCTAAGAAAGAGGATATTGATAAGATCAGAGGACTCGGCATGGGTGCAGATGATTATATTACTAAACCCTTTAGTCCAAGCGAACTGGTGGCAAGGGTAAAAGCACATCTTGCCCGCTATGAACGGTTGATCGGTGACAGCGCCAGGGAAAACGAAGTTATTGAAATCAGAGGCCTGAAGATTGACAAAACAGCCAGAAGAGTATACGTTAATAATGAGGAAAAGAGCTTTACTACGAAAGAATTTGACCTTCTTACATTTCTTGCGGAGAACCCTAACAGGGTTTATACCAAAGAGGAGCTATTCCAGAAGATATGGGACATGGATTCCATAGGAGATATTGCCACGGTTACCGTGCATATCAAAAAAATCAGGGAGAAGATTGAGTTCAACACTTCAAAACCTCAGTATATTGAAACCATATGGGGCGTGGGATATCGTTTTAAGGTGTAGTAGAGTTCGGGGCATTTATTTGGTACAGAATAATATTAGATTGTTATGTCTATATTAGAAAAATGAAAAGGAGAGGCGAAAATGGAGACGAGGATTGCGTTAGTTGGTATTATTGTTGAAAATCTGGAGCAGGTAGAGGAGGTCAACCATATTCTTCATGATTTCGGAAAGTTCATCATCGGCAGAATGGGGCTTCCAATCAGAGACCAGCAGATGAACATTATCAGCATTGTAGTTGAGGCTGACAATAACACCATTAATTCCTTATCAGGAAAGCTTGGTATGTTAGAGGGAATAAGTGCAAAAACAGTTTATTCCAAAGCGGGGGCACCTCAAAACGAAGATGTCTTAGGGCTGTAATACGTTACTCTGACGGGCTTTACTTGTGGCATATAGCGTGTTATAATGTTAACCATTAAACTTTTAAGACAAGCTTTTGGAAACAATAGGAGGACACTATGCATATCACAATAACAGGAAATCTGGGAAGCGGCAAATCTACAATCTGTAAGATATTGGAGGACAAGTACGGCTTTGAGATTTATTCCACAGGGAAGGTTCAGCGGGAGCTGGCGAGACAAATGAACATGACGACCCTTGAGATGAACCAGTTAATGTGCAGTGACCATAAATACGATAACATGATAGATGACACAACCGCCAGAATCTCCAGAGAAAATCCGGATAAGAATATTATTTTTGACTCCAGGCTGGCCTGGCATTTTGTAGAAAAATCTTTTAAAGTATTTCTTGCCGTGGATTTAAATGTTGCCGCAGAAAGAGTTATGAATGACAACAGAGGAACAGAAGAGCAGTATTCTTCCTTAGAGGAAGCAAAAGAAAAGCTTTATATGAGAGCACAGACAGAGAATGTACGTTACAAAGATATTTATAATTTGGAATACTTTGATTATTCCAATTATAATCTGGTTGTAGAGAGCACATACTCCTCTCCGGAGCTTATTGCTTCAACAATCATGAAAGAAGCAAAAGATTATTATGCTCTGGTAGCTGACAATCATGGTCAGATGGTACAGACAACCAGAGTATTGTTATCTCCGAAATCTTTATACAAAGACGAAATCGGAAATGAAGAAGCAGATATCTTAAAGGATAAGATTTCAGTTTATGAAAAGGCAAAAGAACGCTGGGATGCTAATCTTGTGGATGCTAACCTTCCGGAGGTTAAAATCATTGCAGAAAAGAACGGAGATAGTTATAAAATCTTAAGCGGATTAGAGGATGTAAAGGCTGCGAGAGAAGCCGGTATTCCATTTTTGTTTACAACCTTAAATAATCAATAAAGCCAATCTTTTGAAATTGATGAAATAATCACCTAACATACAAATAAGGTTTTGGAAGATAATAAAAACAGAGGTATTTAATCAATACCTCTGTTTTTATTTTTATTTCTTTGGTTCTATTCCTTAAATTAATTTTATCGGACAATATTTATGGAGCACAGAAAGGAGGCAGCTATTATGTTTAAGGTAAATAAAAAAGTAAAGATATTAGGGGTTGTTATTCTTACGGTTACAGGAGTGTATATCGGATTGGAATATGTGCTGCCTCTGTTTGCTCCCTTTATTATTGCATATCTAATAGCTGCGGCGCTTCTGCCCCTTGTGAGGTTTCTAAATCAAAAACTAAGGCTACCAAAGCTGTTAGGGGCAATCTTGTCATTGTGTTTACTAAGTGCTCTAGTCGGTTTTATCGTCTATTATGTATGTGATATGCTGTTACAGCAGGTGGTAGCATTACTAAAGAATTTCCCGATCTATTTAGCTGTTTTGACCGGTTATATCGATTCTCTTTGTTCCGGATGCGATAAAGTACTGGGTATAAAGCTTGGTACAGTGCAGAATTTTATTTATACCAATTTTGATGGGGTATTGATCGTTATTAAGAATAAGATAATGCCGGTGATTACCACAAGAAGTATAAATCTTCTGATTGGAATGGTAGGTTTTATTGGTATTCTCCTAATTATGCTGGTTAGCATCTTACTGCTGATTAAGGATGAGGAACAGTATAAAGAAGGGGTAAGAAATTCTTACTTCTATAAAGATATTCAGATAGTCACCTCAAAACTATCCCATATGGGAAAAGCATATCTGAAAACCCAGGGTATTATGTTACTGTTTATCTCTCTTATCTGTACCCTTTCCATGTTTTTGATTCATAATAAATACGCTCTTTTAGTCGGGATTGGTATCGGAGTAGTTGATGCCTTTCCTATACTCGGCAGCGGTATGATATTAGTACCGTGGGCAATTATCAGCCTGTTTCAGAAAGACGTCTATTCGGCAGCTATTATCCTGACAGCATATGTTAGCTGCATGCTTTTACGAAATACAGTAGAGCCGCGGCTATTTGGAAACCGTATAGGTATTAAGCCGGTTTATACTATGATGGCAATGTATGTAGGAGTTAAGGTATTCGGTTTATTTGGCTTTCTCCTTGGGCCTGTGGGTCTGGTTATGATAGTAACCATCATAAAAGAAGCTGTAAACCGGATCGATGGACGTAAAGTACCGGAAGTAACGCCAGATAATCAGGAGTAAAAAAATAGATTGACAAAGACCTGGAGGTGGCATAAAATCAATATACAAAGCAATGATAAGGAATAGTATATAATATTTGTCCTCCCAGAGAGAGAATAGATTGGTGAGAGATTCTCAGGATAAACTTATAGAACCTACCTTGGAGCACTGTATGAAAGTATGGCGTAGAACCGGCGTTAACGGTGTCAAAGTGAACTGGGAACAGTTAATTAGGGTGGTACCGCCGAGGTCTTTCGGTCCCTTGTGGAGGAAGGACTTTTTTTATTGCCTTTTTACAGCAGCTTAAGTAATGTCGCTTCCTCCTATTACCTTTATTAATAAAACCTGTGTGAAGGAGATATGATTTCACACAAGATCTGAAAGGAGAAACCGTTATGGCGAAAGAAAAGAAGCTGGTGGAAGCAATTACCTCCATGGAAGAGGATTTTGCCCAGTGGTACACAGATGTAGTTAAAAAAGCGGAATTGATCGATTATTCCAGCGTAAGAGGGTGCATGATTTTAAGACCCGGCGGCTATGCTATCTGGGAAAATATCCAAAGAGAATTGGACAGAAGATTTAAAGAAACTGGGGTAGAGAATGTTTATATGCCTATGTTTATACCGGAAAGCCTGCTGCAAAAAGAAAAGGACCATGTAGAAGGATTTGCTCCGGAGGTTGCCTGGGTAACACATGGAGGGTTGGAACCCCTGCAGGAGAGAATGTGTGTTAGACCTACCTCTGAAACACTTTTCTGTGACCACTATTCTAATATTATACAATCCTACAGAGATTTGCCCAAGGTATATAACCAGTGGTGTTCTGTTGTACGTTGGGAGAAGACTACAAGACCTTTCCTGCGTTCCGTAGAATTCCTGTGGCAGGAAGGACACACAGCCCATGCTACAGCGGAAGAAGCAGAGGAGAGAACAATCCAGATGCTGAATCTTTACGCTGACTTCTGTGAAGAAGTACTTGCAATACCAATGATTAGAGGTAAGAAAACCGACAAAGAGAAGTTTGCCGGTGCAAAAGACACATATACCATAGAAGCTTTAATGCACGACGGTAAAGCACTTCAGTCCGGAACCAGCCATAACTTCGGAGACGGCTTTGCTCATGCTTTTGATATCCAGTATACGGATAAAGATAATAAACTCCAATATGTTCATCAGACATCATGGGGTATGACCACCAGACTTATCGGTGCTGTTATTATGGTGCACGGTGACAACAGCGGTCTCGTACTGCCTCCCAGAGTAGCACCTACTCAGGTAATGATTGTTCCTATCGCACAGCATAAAGAAGGAGTTCTTGAAAAAGCTGCAGAACTTAAGAATAAATTGGGTGCCTTCCGCGTAAAAGTAGATGATACCGATAAGAGTCCCGGCTGGAAATTCAGTGAGCAGGAGATGAGAGGAATCCCCATCCGAATTGAGATTGGACCGAAAGATATCGAAGAAAATCAGGCAGTTATCGTACGCCGTGACACCAGAGAAAAGCTGGTAGTATCATTAGACAGCCTGGAAGAAAAGGTAGGAGAAGTTCTTGAAACCATGCAGAAAGAAATGCTTGAGAGAGCCAGAGTCCACAGAGATTCCCATACTTATCAGGCTGGTAACTTTGAAGAGCTAAAGGAAGAAGTTGCTACAAAACCCGGCTTTGTAAAAGCAATGTGGTGCGGTGACCAGGCATGTGAAGATAAGATAAAGGAAGAGACCGGTGCTACTTCCAGATGTATGCCCTTTAAGCAGGAAGAAATCACAGATACTTGCGTATGCTGCGGTAAGAAAGCAAAAGCTATGGTTTATTGGGGCAAAGCTTATTAATAAGCACTGAATACTAAAGGCAATATGTAGTGAAACAGGATAATATGTTTTAAAACGGAAATGAGGCAAGGTATAAAACCTTGCCTCATCTTTTGGAGGGGAGTTAAAAGGGGTTAATCTATCGAAATTTTTAGGAATAAGCTTAAGCTCCAAATACCTTAAAACGTTCTTCCAGTGGTACAAAAGATTTCTCACCGGGAGCGGCGGTAGGTTTACCAAAAGGCATCTGGCCGATTAATTTGTAGGAAGCAGGAAGATTCCATTCCTTCTTAACAGCTTCCTCAATCAGTTCGTTGTAGTGCTGGAGGGAGGCACCGAGTCCTTCATCTTCCAATGCAGTCCATACGACAAGCTGTAACATACCATTTGATTGCTGAGCCCATACAGGGAAGTTATCTTTGTATAGGGAGTATTCTTTTTGCAGATATTCTACAATACCGTTATCATCAAAGTAGAGGACAGTTCCATGTCCTGCCTTAAAGGATGCAATCTTTTCCTCTGTGGAAGCGAAGCTCTCTGCAGGAACAATTTTTCTTAAGGCTTCCAGAGCGATATCCCAAAGCTTATCGTGTTCGCTTCCGAATAATAATACAACCTTGCTGCTCTGAGAATTGAAAGCGGAAGGAGAATGCTTTACGGCAAGCCCTACAATTTCTTGAATTCTTTCATCGGATATGGGTGATTCTTTACTAAATGCATATACAGTACGTCTGTTTTCAATTGCTTCTAAAAAATTCTTCATGGTAAATCCTCCTGATTTAATATAATAATATTGTGTTTAAAAATGTATTTTGCTATACCCTGTCAGTCTAAGATTTTATAAGCCTGATAGTTTTGTTAGAATTTCTCTTAAGGTTTTTTTCTCTGCTTCTGGCAGCTTATCAAAGATTGTATTAATATTATCCAGATAACGGGGAATCAGATCATCCATCAGGGCTTTTCCTTTATCGCTTATTCGAATAAGCTTTACTCTCTTATCCTGAGGATCTACTGATTGCTGTACCAATCCATCCTTTGCCAGATTATCAATAACAACTGTCATGTTGCCGCCGGTAGCAAGTATCTTCTCAATGATGTCGCTAATTCTTAAATCTCCAAGATCTCGGAGGACTTCCAGAACTTCGAACTGGGAGGCGGTAAGTCCGCTATCCTTAATAACACTGAGCTCTTTCTTATGAACACTTTGGCTGCATCGGTTCAATATCCGCAGGGTCTGCATATTCAATTCGGTTTGTGTATTTAATAATGATTTATTTTCCATGGCTCTAATATACTACTAACTAGTAATAATGTCAATAGGGTAAAATTAAATTTTATAAAATATATTTTCGATAAATTAATTATAAATAAAATGAATGCTAGCCATAAGGATATGTACTGTTATGAAGATAGTACAAGCAGTAGTTGACTACTTGGATAGTATAAGTATAATAGATATTATTCCATATAAAAGTAAGCAGAAAAATTACTTTGTATCTAAATGATATGAGATAAAAAGGAGGAGATATGAAAAAACGTATATATATAATTGGGTTAATTGCATTAACAGTCGTAATAATTGTTACATGTATAAAGTTTGTAGCAAAATACAATGAAACAAAAGATGGTGTATGCGCGTTTTATGGAAAAGACGATGAATGGATGGCAACCTATACATCTATTAAGATAAACGGAACAAATCATGATTCACTCTATTTTGAGTATATTGGATATGACGGAAAAAAAGATTATATCGATAAGATCTCTTATACATTGCAAGATAAGAATTTTAATATACCACAATTTGAAACAATAGATTTTAAGAATAGTTACGATGTACATACCTTAATAACAGATGCCAACGAGTCATTAATGGATGTAAGAAAGCAATATGAATTAAAGTTAACGATTAAGTCACTAAAAGGCGCTCATTATCTGGTATTAAAGAGGGTAGGAGTCCATTATTACAGTGCAGAGCAGGATGAAGACGAGTAAGTCACTTCCAGCATATCGCTATCCAAAAGTTCCCGTATGATAAGCATGCTCCTACCCCCCTTTACATGTCATTACTTAAGTACCCTTCGTAGTATGTCATTTTCTCTTAGAAGCATTTTAGCTTTCAGACGATTCTCTTCCACATGGATAAAGGTATGTCTGTTTACTTTAATAGATGGTGCAAAATCAATTGCCTCTTCAAAATCATCAGCCTTCATACCCAATGTTTCAACGTAATCAAAAAAGCCTGTTTCGCTTAGGAATTTCTCTATTCTCTCATACCGGTGCTCTTGGACTAAACTCATCAGATAGGTGGCAACGCCAACTTGGATTCCGTGGAGCTGAGGAAAAGCTACAACTTTATCGAGGGCATGGGAGATGAGATGTTCACTTCCGCTGGCAGGTGCGCTGCTGCCGGCTATTTCCATGGAGATTCCGCTCATAGTCAGAGAGTCCACCATTTCCTTTAAGAAATACTTTTCGGTAATATCGGTATAAGGCATACGTACAATACTGTTGACGGACTTTCGGGCAAGCATTGCAGCAAAATCGTCTACCTTCGCTTTGTGATTATGCTCTTCAAAATACCAGTCATAAATAGCAGTAATCTTTGATACGATATCACCCAGACCGGAGTATATAAATTTTGCCGGGGCATTTTTTATAACATCAAGATCGACGATTAATCCAAAGGGCATGGCTGCTTGTACGGATGTTCTCTTCCCGTCTATAATCAGCGAACACCCTGAACTGGAGAAGCCGTCATTAGAGGTGGAAGTAGGAATACTTATAAAATGTACATTATTGAGAAAAGCAATGTATTTGGAAGCATCTAATACCTTACCGCCTCCGACGCCTATAATAGCATCAATATTTTTGGGAAGGGTAAAGGCTATTGATATCAGGCTTTCCAGGCGGATATCATCATAATCATAAGTATTCAGCAGGTTGAGGGAGGGCTTTTTTTGAATAGAATCCAGGATAACTTCTCCGAAGAGATCCCTTATTCCCTCACCAAAAAAAACTGCAACATTCGAGATTCCGGCCCTCTCAATATAGGAACCCACATGTACAAGTCTGTTACTGTCGACCTCCATAATAGTTGGTATTTCTATTCTGTGCATGGATATACCCATAATAACTCCTTTCGTGAATACCTAATCATTCATTGTATATTGGTAAAGCATAATTGAAAAAGTCTGAGCTTTCAACCTGTTCTCTTATAAATGTATAATTAATTTTAATCATTTGCAAGACATTATTAGTATTGACATTCATTATTTTTTATAACGATTTTAGCTGCCGTGTTTAAGAAAGGTATTGCTTATAGTTAAATATTTACTGTATAATAATACCATGGATTTGGAGTGCAGTATAGTCTTATGAGGAGGAGTTTCATGACATCTGATAATAAAATTGATATTATCATACCGGATAAATATTTTAAAAATCCAATGGAAGAACCGATTATCGGATTTATTAAGTATTTAAGAGAGCAAGGAAAAGTCTGTGAGTTTCTTGGATTTAATGGGAAGCCGGATAGGCCACTTGGGACTGTGTTTTCATCCTGGTATAATGATTATGTTGTGATAATCGATGGGATAAAATATTATGGGGGTGTGGGCGGAAACCCTGATCCCAATTACTATGCAAACTTTTTTGTTGTTAATGACGAAGAGCATGATTATATTGAAAATTATCTGGAAAAAAGGACGAATCAGATCTTAGTTGCACTTGGAGATAGAAGCTAATTACTTTTTGCTGCTGGTTACGATGGATAGTGTTTTCAAGAAAAACTGCTTGACAATTATAGATGAAACGAATAATATATGCATATACATATAATATGAATTCCAAAATATAATTGAATGAAAAAGAGAACAAGAGCAGGAACTCAACCTATGTATATCAATGGATTATACAATAAATATCTATTAAAGGAGCGACTAAATGAGAACATTATTTGATACCACTGAACTATCAGGTATGCGGATGAAAAACAGAATAATCCGCTCGGCAACCCATGACGGAAGAGCAGATGAAAAAGGACATACCACACAAAAGTTGCTTCAACTCTATGAAAACCTTGCAAAAGGCGGAGTTGGCACTATTATAACCGGATTAACAAATGTTACAGATGCAGAAAAGTTAGTTCCTGGTCAAATGGGAATTTATGACGACTCTTTTATTGAAGAATATAAGAATTTGACTGATATTATCCATAGCTATGATACAAATATCATAGTACAGCTTGTGTGCAACGGGGCACAGAATAAAAGTACCTTAGAGGGTGAATTATGGGGTCCAAGTGAAGTAACTGATCTGGTATATCAGACAGTACCAAAAGAAATGACCATAGAAGATATTCATAAGATGGAGGAGGCTTTTGCCAATGGAGCCGCTAGAGCAAAAAAGGCAGGGTTTGACGGAGTGCAAATCCATGTTGCTCATGGATATCTTCTGAGCAGATTTCTTACCCCTTATTACAATCGAAGAACCGATGAATACGGCGGTACCATAGAAAACAGAGCAAGAGCTGTAGTGGAAACCATACAGCGGGTAAGAGCAGTAGTAGGAGAAGAATATCCGGTGCTTGTGAAAGTCAATTGTGATGACTTCATGGAAGGCGGGCTTACCTTTGAAGATTGCAGACATGTCTGTAAAATGCTGCAGGATACCGGGGTAACAGCGATTGAAATCAGCGGCGGTATTCCATCAGCGAGGGTGAATGAGGGGACTATTAGAAAAATCACTCCTGAAACGGAATCCTATTTCAAACAGTATGCTGCACAAATTGCAGAAGAAATTGATATTCCGGTTATATTAGTAGGCGGAAACCGGGATTTTACCAAGATAGAAGAGGTAATAGCAAAAACGAACATAGAATATATATCCCTTTGCCGGCCATTTATACGAGAGCCGGAGCTGGTTAACCGCTGGTTGAGCGGAGATAGGACACCGGCAAAGTGTATATCCTGTTCGAAGTGCTTCGGAAAAGAGACAAATTGTATCTTTAACAACTAAGATAAATACCAAAGAGTCAGCTTTTCCCGATAGGTAATCAGCAAAGTTTTGGGCCTGGTTCATATAGGTAAGTTAATAATAATATGTTTTATAAGAATAGGTAAGTTTATAAGAAAGATGCTCGCAGTTTCACTAAGTGAGCATCTTTTTATATGGAGCGGTTTCATTATTTGGCTAAATACCACTGTTTTTATGCAGAATAGCATACAGGGGTTGATTTGGTTTCAGCTTCCTATTAAAATATAGTCATAAAGAGATACCATTTGAAAGAAACTCCATAATGAAAAGGATAAGGGATATGCTAAGTCAATATCGAATCGCCATATGCGATGATGAAATCTATTATCAGGATGAACTGAGCAATTTGTTAAAGACCTATGAAAATGAAAGCGGAAACAAGCTGGATATATGCAGATTCAGCAGCGGAGAAAAATTGCTGTCTCAGTATGAGGAAACCATTTTTCATATCCTGGTGCTGGACATTGAAATGGGTGGGTTATCCGGTATGGAGACCGCTAGAGAGATTAGAAAAAAGGACGAGGATGTCATAATCATATTTGCAACCAGCTTTGATAATTATGCGCTGGGGGCTTTTGAGGTAAATGCTCTTAATTACCTGGTAAAGCCGGTGGATTATACAAAGCTTAAGAAAGTTATGTCCCTTGCTACGGCAGCCATTGACTTTAAGAGAGACCAAATCAGTGCCAGAAAGAGATATCTGGAAGTTAAAATTAAAAACACAGATGTATACATCGAAATAACGAAGATAAAATATATAGAAAAGAAACGCAATACAAGTATTATCCGCACCGGAGATAATGAATATGCCTGCTATGAGACACTGTCCCAATTATACGAGAAATTGGACGTTAATAAATTCTGCTATGTTCACCAAGGTTATATTGTGAACTTTGACATGATACAGGAAGTCGGTAAGAACACCATAGTCTTAGCAGACTACATAGAAGTACCGGTCAGCAGAAAGTATTATAAGGACATCAAGGAACGATTTATGAATAGGATATATGTAAAGCTCCAGGAGCAGACATTCTAATAATTAGGAAGCATAATTCTGACCGTAAAGATGGAATTATCATAGGTATAATGGAAGTCACCGCCGTACCTTTCGCATACATCAGAGACGTTTAATAGCCCTACCCCATGAAATTCGCTATCTTTTTTAGAGGTTACCAGGCGTCCGTTCTTCTTCATAGGACTTGCCAGATAGGGGTTTTCACACTGGATAACAAGATAGGTATCTGCCTGTGTGATGGAAACGGCTAGGTATTTACCTGCCCTCACCTCTTCCTGTGCTTCAATGGCATTATCCAGTATATTGCCAAGTATTATCGTAAAATCCATATCTGTTAATTTATATATTTTCTCAAAGGCAGCGGTATAAGTAAACCCTATGCCTTTTCTTTCACACTCTACTTTTTTTGATTGAAGAATAGCAGAGACAGTAGCATTATTCGTAATAATCAAATCTCCGGCAGATTTCGTAACAGCTGTAATCCTTTCCAGATAGGAAAGAGCCTCTGTATAATCCTTTTGCTCCAAGCGCCCTGCAATAATATTCAGATGATTTTTAAAGTCATGTCGAAGAGACACCAGTTGCTTGGATTTCTCACTTAGTTCTTCATAATAACTCTGTGCAAGTTCATATTTTTGCTGCTGTAATTGTTTCAGGGCTGCTTCCTGAAGAGAGTCAACGATTTTTTCGTAGATGGATAGGATTAGTACAATCATTAGAATATTTATTAGGAAAATGATTGTAACAATATTCTCCAATGCTTCTTTTGAAGAGTTTAAAGTATAGATATAGATTATAAAAGTACTTAATACAAAAATAATTAATCCTAAGATTAGATAAACATACCTCTTATAGGGATTGTTAACTGGTTGGTGCTTCAGCTTTTTATGATGCAGATAGAAGCAGGATATTATATAAGCCAGAGTATTAACTATGATTCCTTTAAGGTTTTGATAAAAATTATTATCAAACAAGCCAATCAGGCCTGATAAAAAATCCATAAAAAAAGATATTACGATAAAAGCAATTCCAGATAAACCATAAAAAATGAGAAAAAACTTGAGTACAAAGAGAAGGCCTTTTTTAAATTCTGTAATGTAAAAAAGGTTGATGTACAATAAATAACTTACAAACAGCAAAGTAGTAAAGATAACGGTATCGATTGATAGAATGCTTAGTAAGATTTGTACCGGGATATAAAAATACAGCCGTTTTATATACAGTTTATCTGATTGAGAACGTGTCAGAAAATAATCACAGTATTTATCTAAAACTAACAAAGCCAATAAATTATAAGTAATATCAATGCTTACAGAAACAAAATTACTATTCATAAAATATCTCCTAAGTAACATAAGAACTATCATCGAGTTTCGATGTATAGTTCTATTTTATCACAAACCTATTGTTATTTTAATCCTAATTAGAAAAAAATGTTTATCACCAGTCTTTCTGATAACATACCAAATAGCATGGTTTATTTACCGAATAGCACGGCTATATTGTTGATGTGATAAAAAAGTGGTAGATTCGACTTAAAAGGAGGTAGAAAGATGAATAAGAAAAAAGTAAATATTGAGATGAACGATAATTTATGTGAACTTAAAGTAGATGAATTAGAAAAAACCGTGGGGGGAGATGCCTTTTTTAAAGTCATTGTTACAAATGTATGCCAGGAATTTAAAGATATTTTTAAATACTTTGATAAATAATACATATGCAGACTGTAACCAATTACCACGGTGTTTTTACCAAATAGCACATCTGCATTGTACATACTCCTAAAAAGTGGTAAATTTTTGTCAGTGAATAAAGCTAAAAAGTAAAAATAGGTTGGAATGTATACGAATTATAAACAGCATTTCTTGCCATTAACAAAAGAGGAATCTATGTTTCGTAAATACTACTGTATCAAACAACATGATATGACAGATTGCGGTGCAGCCTGTCTGGCGACCATCTCAAAACAGTATGGTTTTAAAACATCCATTACAAGGATAAGAGAAGTTGCCGGTACAGATAAGCAGGGAACCAACGCTTATGGTGTAATAAAAGCAGCAGAGCAGCTCGGCTTTAGTGCGAAAGGGGTAAAAGGTGATAAGAATGCCCTTTTTTCCGAGTTCCCGCTGCCTTGTATTGCCCATGTGGTAGTGGATGGTACCCTGCTTCATTATGTCGTGATACATAAAATAACAGCCAAAGAAATTATACTTGCGGACCCGGGTAAAGGAATCGTCAAATTAACGCCGGGAGAATTTATGGGCGAAGGAGCGGCAGAGGGAAAGGCACCCCACTATCAATGGACGGGAATCCTTATTCTTATGGTACCCGGACAGAATTTTGAAAAGGGAGATGAGACCCAGGGGTTGTTTGAACGCTTCTTATATCTGCTTTTGCCGCAAAAGCGTCTTTTATGCCATGTGTTTATTGCATCTCTTTTAATAACGGCCATGGGGATACTAGGTTCCTTTTATTTTAAAGTGCTATTGGATGATGTGTTATCGGCAGGATTGGTTAAAACCCTTCATATATTGTCAATCGGAGTAATTTTATTAAATCTGTTTAAGGTGGTTTTATCGGCTTTTCGTTCTCATTTGATGTTGTATTTGAGTCAGAAGCTTGATATTGCACTGCTGCTTGGGTACTACAGACATGTATTGAAGCTTCCCATGAATTTTTTCGGAACCAGAAAAGTGGGAGAGATAATCTCCCGATTTAACGATGCCTCCAAGGTAAGAGATGCCATATCAGGGGCTACCCTTACCATTATGATAGATACTCTGATGGCAGTAGCCGGAGGAGTAATACTGTATATGCAGAATGCCTATATGTTTGGCGTAACTGCTATCGTGATTGTCTTATACTTCATAATAGTTTTGAGTTTTAATAGATGGTATAAGAAGTTAAACCAGGCCCAGATGGAAGACAATGCACAGCTGACCTCCTACATGGTCGAATCCTTAAACGGTATTCAGACAGTGAAAGCCTACAATGCTGAGAGAAAAGTAGAACTGGAAACAGAAAAGAAGTTCATAAGGCTTCTAAAAAGTGTATTCCGGCTCAGTTGGGTAAGTAATCTCCAAGGTTCTCTCGTAGGTTTCACCGAATTAACCGGCGGCATTGTCATTCTGTGGGTGGGTGGCTACCAGGTTATCAAAGGAAATATCTCTATCGGGCAGCTAATAGCCTTTAATTCTCTTTTGGCGTATTTTCTTGACCCGGTGAAAAATCTAATAAATTTACAGCCCCAGATGCAGACAGCTGTGGTTGCAGCAGACAGACTTGGTGAAATACTTGACCTGGAACCGGAAAGAACAGAAGGTGAAAATAAGAAGATAAGTCCGTTGAATTTAAAAGGGGATATAGAATTTAAGAATATTACTTTTCGTTATGGAACCAGAAGACCGGTTCTGGAGGGAGTTCAGATATGTATAAGACAAGGAGAGAAGATAGCACTGGTGGGGGAGAGCGGTTCCGGTAAGACAACACTATCGAAATTATTATTAAATCTCTATCAAGTGGAAACTGGTGAGATTTTAATTAACGGCTATAACATCAAGGATATTCAGATGGAAGCCTTGAGGGAGAGAATAGCCTATATACCCCAGGAAACCTTTCTTTTCAGCGGAAGTATTATGGATAATCTGACGCTGGGATTGGAGAATGTTACAACAGAAGAGGTAATGGAAGCCTCCAAGAAGGCACAGGCCCATGATTTTATAAACGAGCTGCCTTTAAGGTATGAAACGAGACTGGAGGAGAACGGCTCCAATTTATCGGGAGGACAGAGGCAGCGCCTTACCATAGCTAGGGCAATTTTAAAAAAGCCGGATATATTAATACTTGATGAAGCTACCAGTAATCTGGATTCTATTACAGAGAGAGCAATTGAGAATACAATTGAAGACTACAGCAAGGATATGACGACGATAATTATAGCCCACAGGTTAAGTACGATTAGAAGGTGCGACAGGATTTATGTAATGGAGAAGGGCAAGGTCATTGAGGACGGAAGTCATCAGGGACTGCTGGATAGAGAAGGGCAGTATGCATTGCTTTGGAGGCAGCAGGTAGGTTGATTAAATCATAAGGAGAAAACATATTGAAATATTATTGAATAAGATTGTCTAATTGAGGCTTTAATGATAATTGATAATATGAATAAAAAACAGATTGTAAGTCATAACATACATCCAAGGCCTATAAAAAGACTAGAAAGAATAAATAAAATAAAAGTATAGTATCATATCTCTCTATTACTTTGAAATATACGTTCACCTTTTATATTTATGTTATAAGACCTTAAGTAGGGAGGATGATATATGATGGAAACAGATAAAGAGAGTAAAGTAGCCTTTTTTAATAAACCATTAAAAATATACGCTTTTATAAGCTTATTTATGACTACTGTAGTTTCGGGAATTTTTACAATTTTCAACATAGGCGAAGAAATAACTTTATATTACTACAGTTTTTATACAATATACAATATTTTTTTTATAGTCTTGGTAATAATTAGAATTCCTTATTATAGAAAAGAAAAAAATGGACATAGCAATACTTGAAGAGTTATTATGTTTATGTAATGCTCATCTTGCCTTGAAAGATATTCAATTTTATGATTGATTGGAGGAAGGGATGATTAATTTAAAAAAAGCTTTTTCCGACGGGTATCTGATTTTTTTTATCGGAATGTTGGTGACGACAATATGTATTCCATCTGATAACATTTATGTAAATATAATCATTGCTCCAATTGGGCTTGTCCTTTTAATTTTATCTGGTGTAATTATGGTTAAAAATTATATAAAGGATAAGAAATCCAATTAAACTTATGAATCGCAGGACAAACATAGTTCTGACAATCACAATAAGAAAAGCGTATTGCCACAGAAGGAAATGAATGAAAAGGGATAAAATTGCAGAGCTATTTAAAACGAAATCGGCCGTATACTTAATTTTATTAGGAATCGGCTTTGGCTTAAGTATTACGATGTCCTTGAACATACTATATATAATAAACGCACATATGCTGACTGCGTATGCTGAAAAAATTTCTAAAATAACAGAAGGGGGTAGCTTTTGGGGAAGAGCAGCCTTTATATGTCTTGTTGGGCCTGCTATTGAAGAATTGCTTTACAGGGGAGTTTTATTCCGGGTCTTAAAACGATTTTTGCCATACATATGGGCATGTTTAGTACAGGCAGTCATATTTGGAATATCCCATTATAATCCGATCCAGTCTATTTATACTTTCGCTCTTGGATTAATTCTGGGCTACGTTTATTATAAATATCAAACAGTCATTGCGCCTATTTTTGTACATATAGGATACAATATAAGCGGTTTTCTTTTTCCTCAGTTTTTAACAATATATGTAATTTCGAGAATAAAGAATACAGTGATATTACTTTTGATAACAGTCTCTGTTTTACTCATTGGCATATTTCTTTTCAGGAGATATTTTTATAAGGTTAAGAACTCCATACCACAATTTAGAAACTACATAGAAATGCAAATTGACTAGAATAAGAAGCCATCATGAATTTACCGAGAAGGACATAAATGGAGTCATTATAAAAGTCTTGAGGAGGTATTAAGCATGAATATTGATACATTTAAAAAGGTTTCTCTTTATTACTTTGAAATATTGGGTACTATATTTACTTTCTATATCATCCTTTTGCTTATATTTAGTAAACAAAAACCTCATATTATAGAACTATGTATCATATTGCTTATTCTGTTTATCACATGTTTGGGAATGGGAGGAATTGGCTCATATTTAGCAAAGCAAGAATCGGTTTTGTATACCAGTTTAGATAGAGCAAAGACAATAGAGATGGTTTCAAACATATTAAATAAAGCAGGTTATAGTTGTGGAGATAAAACAACAGATAAAAGTAGTGGAGAATTTATTTATACATCAACATCTCGAAATACGAAGTTTTATGGTAATGTCAGCGTTTTCATGCACAAGGATGCCATTGAGATAAAAGCTCCAAGAATACTTTATTTGAAATATCTAAATAAAATGAAATAACGTAATGTACAGAAAAGCAATGTTCAAACATTATCGTTTTTTCACTCTTGGTAGTTTTCAACAGATTTGATAATTACAAATGGTATGGAATTAGATTGGAGCCATAATGAATTCACAGGAAAAGATAAATATGGAATCAATAAAAAAGAGCTCTATATGGTTTTTTGCGGTTATAATAATCGATAGTTTATTCACCATGTATGTGAAGACTGGTATAGCTGCTATTATTACTGTTTTGCTATATTCCACATTGATATATATTCTGCATAAAGAACATACGAAAATACAGTTAAATAGCAAGCGCAAATATTCCTTTAAACAGATTACATATATGATATTCTTTACCTGCATGATTTTAGTTTGTTATAGTATTTCCGAAGAAAACTTGTTATCATTTTTGTTTCCAGGTCATAGCTCCCAGTACCACTTTAAGGGGATAGAGATAGTTTCAGCCGTAATTTTTGCACCTATTTCAGAGGAATTATTATTCAGAGGTATTCTTCTGAAACAACTTAACAGAAAATACTCCTTTCTAGTCGCCAATATGATTCAGGCTATTATATTTGGAGTTTTGCATTTTGATATATATGCTTTTATTTTTCTTACGTTCTTTGCCTTTATTTTGGGAATTGTTTATAAAGAATTCAATATTTATTGTTGTATGCTAATGCATTCACTCAATAATCTGCTGGTGGTTCTGGAGGTATATTATAAGTTTAATATAGTTAACTATAGTGTTATCGGACAGTTTCTGTTGGGCTTCACATTTTTAGCAGTAACAATAGGTTTTCTACTGATTATTACGAAATATCCCAAGGCGAAACGAAAAAAAATCAATATGAAACAGAAAGGCGTATAATACATATTACACGTTAGGTTAATCTTATGAAAAAGCTTATGAGATATCAGGTATTATCCATCGTATCATGCATTTTCTTAGCAGTTGGACTTATAATCAATACAATAGAAAAAACCTCCGGTCTAACTAAACTACTGCCTATACCGCAGGTATGTTATGGCGTTGCCTTTATTCTGCAGTTGCTCACTTTTTTCATCATCAGAAGAAAGAGAGAAGTATTTGAGGGTAAGGCTGCCGAAAATAGAACAGCTAAATTTATGGCTATCATATCAGCCGTTATTTTTATTATTCTGGCTATTGTCTTCATCCTTTCTCTATAAAATAGATATCAATTCTGCCAATCACCACGCATTTCTTACCAAATAGCACATTCATATTGTCTGGCGTCTAAGAAAATGTTAAATTCCTCATATAGTTATGCGCTCAATAACACAAAAGCAGAAAGAGTTTACCAATGAAACCAATTATACTGAATTTAAATGAAATGTCAGACAGCAGGGAAGTGTACGAGTCAAAGCCAAATATATTTCTTTCCCTGTTTGTTTATCTTGTGCTTGGAATTTTTGTCATTGCACTTATCTGGATGTATTTTGGCAGGATAGACGTTGTTGTGAAGTCTGAAGGGATTCTGCGCCCCAATAATCAGGTGGCAACAGTTGTAAATAATTTTGCCGGAACGATTAAGAAGGTTAATATTCAGGATGGACAGAAGGTAACAAAGGGAGACATCCTTTATGTTATCGAACATGAAGACCTGTTAAAGCAAAAGACTTACTATGAAGCACAACTGACAGAACTTACAAAGGAGATCGACAATCTGCAGACCTATAAGAAGTCTGTTGAAGATGGCAAGAATTATTTCCCTAAGAGCGAAGAAGAATACTACTTAAAATACCGTAGTTTTTACATAAATTATATCATATCTGAAAAGGATGTCGATTATAAAGAAAAAGCGAGACATCTGAATCAAGTCTCTATCAAGAAGCAGATAGCAAGTGAAAAGGAACGGCTGCATAATCTTGAGAAGCTTGAAGAAGCAGTTAACACGGAGAAAAATCCCTTCTTGAATTCAGGCAGTGAGAAGGAATACTACGACCTCTATACCAAGTATCTGAGTGATTATAAAACCCTGGTTCAAAAATATGACAGTGCCAAATTAGAGATACAGTTATCGACCACTGCAGAGGGTGTGGTGGACTCTCTGGATTATTATTCCGAGAGAAAGCATGGCTTAAATCTATTGATGCAAAGTATAGAACAGGGGAAAGACCTGTTTACAGACAGCAGCAGCTACAGTCTGCAGTACGATGAATATCAGAGTAAGCAGGAAGAACTGAGTGCCGGTTATAAACAGGCAAAAGAGGACTATGAGATTAATAAAGCTCTTGAGGGGCTTGCAGTTACTGAATGGGAGGTTGAACAATCAGAAACCAAGGTTCAGGATGCAAGGAGAGCAATTGATGCATATAAGACCTCCTGTTTAAAGGACATTAAAAACAGCATCACTGAAACAGAGAAAAGTATAGAGGAACTAAAACTGTCAAAGAAAAGCACTTTGACGAAGGGAGCGCTTCTCTCTAAGAATGAAGAGGAAAGAGGAAACGCTTTACTCAATTTTAGACTAAATTATCTGGTGGATCTGCGAAGTAAAATTACTGCTTTAAAGGATAGCACCTTATCACTTACCGATAATCTAAACAATCTGAAATTGGAAAATGACAAGTCCCTACGGACGGGAGCAAACAAAAAGACAGATGCCTCTTTGGAAGAATATATAAACACAGAGATTAGTACTACCCTTAATAATATAAAAGAAGACGTAGATAAAAAAGATGAGCTTACAGCAGCCATTGAAAAACTTGATTTTCAGATAAAGGAAGCTACTGTAAAAGCAGCAAGGTCCGGAGTTGCGAACAGTAGTGTGGAGCTGGTAAAAGGTGATACCCTGAATGCTGGTGTTACAGTTATGACGATTATGCCGGATAATGAGAGCAGCTATAAGGCTAATATTTATGTCAGCAATAAGGATATTGGTAAACTAAAGGAAGGAATGCGGGTAAAATTTAATGTCTATGCCCTGCCCAACAGTGAATATGGCTACCTAAACGGTAGAATAACAAAGATATCCAAGGACCTTAAAGTAGATGAGAAGAATGGGGGAGGCTATTATTTGGTAGAAGCCTCGATTCATGAAAAATCTCTGTATGATTCCAAAGGAAAAGAGTTATCTTTGAAAGCAGGTATGTCCTGTCAGGCGCAGATGATAACAGAAAATAAACGTATTCTTAAGTTTGTACTGGAAAAGATGAACTTCCTAAAGGATTAGGGGAATAAACACAGATGAGAAGTGAGAATTGTAATAATGGTATAGGTTATAGAAAATGGCTATTGGTTTTCTTCCTTGTTATTAGCCTTTACAGCTGTCTTTTTGTTATGAAGGCTTCTGCAGAAAGTATAATCTATGTTCTGCAAGGAAGCGGAAAGGTGTACGACTGGAAGGATGTTATGAGCCGGTATGAGATTTATGGAATGGATTATCAGATAAATCTTACAGGCTATCAGCTTGAAGCAGCAAAAGCATTAACCGCAGATGAAACTTATTCAAAGGCCCAGTCTGATTATCTTACTATTCAAGCTAGGATACAGGAACTCAACCTGGCAAGGGAAAGCCTTCTAAATGCAAGAAATACAGCAGCAGCACAAAGTGTTGAATTAGAGGGGCCAGGAGGTGAGGCTTCAGATAATACAGGATTGACGAATGAGAACCCTGGCGAATCAATCGTAAATAAGTTAGAAGGAATAACTCCTGACTCTCAGATGCAAATCAGTGATATCGATGCTCAGTTGAATGCTATAGAGGCACAACTAGCTTCCTATCAGCAGAGTGCTGCCACATTTTCTAAAAATGCATCAGATGATAAATTATCCAGGGACCTTGCTGCCTTCTATAAAGACTATCAGGGCTTATTAACCCAGGATGGGAAACATAAAGTACTTCATAGTTTTTTGCAAAACTGTCTTAACCTGATGGTAGGTCAGGAGCAGATGAAATACGATTCACTGAATCAGGAGTATATTAATTTACAGAAACAAATTGAAGAAATTAAATATCAATATGGTTATTCCACCAAAGGGCAAGTTGACGAGATTTCCTTAAATCTCTCGGAAAACACCCGGGTATCCGCCCAGAATCAGGAGAATTATAATCTGCTGAATTCTTATATTAAACAAGAGACAGGACTTTCTGAAAGTGATACAATCCAATATAATATAGTATTAAACCACAAGAACTATACGGTAGCAACGGAGATAAATTCCTTTGTACAAAGTACTCCTTCTTATTTACAACTTAAGAATATGGAAACCAGTTATCAAAATTACCTTACATCGGGGGGGATTACAAACACTGCTTATCAGAACCAGATTGGACTTACGATAAAGAGTTATCAATTGCAGGAAGTTCAACTGCAAAGAAAGATAGGGAACTTTGTACGTAAAGCAATAAATTTTTATGATGATTCCTTTCGAAAAATGACATCTATAAAGCAGAATCTAGAGATAGCCGATAACAAATGTAAAGCCATCGAAGAGAGTCAAAAATATAAGAAGGCTTCCAAATTGGAGGTGAAAAAGGCTTATCTGGACAGGCAGTCTGTTAGTTTGAAATATTATAGCAGCTGCATGGAGGTACTGATGTGGGAAGATATTCTGGAAAATAAAATTTATCTGGAAGATGAGTAAAGATGAAAACGGAGGTATTTTCTCTCATGAGCAATAAAAAGCTTATAATAATTATTATTGTATCTGTACTTCTTAGTATACTTATTGTGTTACTAAAAAATAATGGGCAGGGAGTAGATTTTTCTATATTATGCTACGGGCTTATTATGGCTTGCTTTTTCTTTTGTACATTTACTTTGGTATATTATAGTGTAAGAGACTTAAAATATATCATGCTAAAAAATTATAAGATCCATCGCTATTATAATATACCAGAAATAGGGGTAAGAGTATTTCAGATAATAACTTTGGTGCTCTATCTAGTTATTTGTTTGCTCTGTTTTATTCGTAAGGACCTTGCGTGGCTCACACAGTTTGGCCTTAGTTGTAGTTGCTTATATTTTTTCTCATTCTCTATATGCTTTCTATGCATTTATAGTAATGAGGATATTGGCCGGGTTGTAATATCTAACAAAGAAATAGAATATAAAAACATCCTCAATTATAACATAAAAAAATTCAACAATAATGTATCTATTCTTGAGATTATTACAGAAAATAAAAATTATAAAATAAATGCTTCCAAGAAAATGGTAGAAGCTTTCCTCATAGCATATGAAAAAAATAACGGACCTAAGGTTTATTAATTCTTAAATATTAAATGCTACTGAGAGATAACCTTGCATAAAGACATTCAGCATGGTAAAGTGAGTTAAGAACACAATGACAGACTTGACATAAAGGAGATTATATGAATAAAGCAGGTAAATATTTGGGAACAGTACTGCCGCTTTTGTTGGCGTTAGCTATACAGGTATTAGGAGCTGCTTGGATTGGAATTGCTTATTCCGTAGTAAGAATGTTTCAACTGGCTTCCCGGGACGGAGCAGATCTATCCAATGCAGGATTAGATATTGTTACCGAAGTGCAGGATCCCCAGTTTCTTATGGTGATATCGGCGGTATTTGGAATTGTTGGAATTATTGTATTTGGGTTATGGCTGAGGCACCTTAATAGAGGGGATAATACCCGTGTAACAGCAAACCATCTTACGGTAAAACAGACAGGGATTATCATAGTGCTTGGAATCTTTCTTCAGATTGGGCTTTCCATCGTATTAACTGTGATTTCAAACTGGCAGCCCGGCTGGTTCAAAGGATATGGTGAACTGATGGAGAAGCTTGGTATGGGCAACTCGCTGGCTTCCTTCTTATATGTGGGAATCATAGGACCCATAGCGGAGGAGCTGATCTTTCGAGGTGTTACTCTTGGTAAGGCTAAAAGGGTTATGCCCTTTTTTGCAGCCAATATCCTGCAGGCACTTCTTTTTGGAATTTATCATATGAATATCATCCAAGGCACTTATGCTTTTGCTATCGGTCTTTGCTTTGGACTTGTAAGGTTCACTTATAATACACTGAAAGCTTCTATTGCCCTTCATATGTCCGTTAATCTAAGCGGAATTTTTCTAGGTTACATCCTTTCAGATAGTGTACTGCTTAATCCGGTCTCAGGAGGATTGCTATTTGTTGCTAGTGCAGTTGTTATAGCGGCAAGCCTGATATACTTTATCCGCCTCTTAAAGAATGTTGAGATAGAAGAAGAGTTATATACTTTCGAAGAGAACTAACCCATAAAAAAAATTTGTTATCCTTCCGGACTTCGGCTATAATAAAGATAGTAAGTCAGGAAGGATAGTGTGTAATTAAAAGGTATTTTATTTTAATTATATTGCGCAAATGCGTGTCACATGAGGATTTTAATGAGAATACAATTGCCAAAAGATGTGGATTATATTATAAAAGAGCTGCAAAAACATGGATATGAAGCTTATGCGGTAGGAGGCTGTGTAAGAGACGTTATATTGGGAAGAGAGCCGGAAGACTGGGATATCACTACTTCTGCAAGCCCGCAGCAAGTAAAGGAGATATTCCGAAGAACTATCGATACCGGAATCTTGCATGGTACGGTTACGGTTATGTTTGACAAGAATGGTTATGAGGTCACTACTTACCGCATTGACGGGGAGTATGAAGATAATAGACATCCCAAGGAAGTTACTTATACCCCTTATCTTTCTGAGGACTTAATGAGAAGGGACTTTACCATAAATGCCATGGCTTACAATGAGGAAAGCGGAATGGTTGACATTTTCGAAGGGCTTATGGATCTAGAGAATAGGTGTATCCGCTGTGTGGGAAGTGCCGAGAAGCGTTTTGATGAGGATGCCCTTCGTATACTAAGGGCGGTGCGTTTCTCTGCCCAGCTGGGTTTTACAATAGAGGAAGAAACCCTTATGGCGGTTCGCAAGATGGCTGGCCATTTACGCAATATCAGCGCAGAGCGCATAAGAACGGAATTAAATAAGCTTCTGCTTTCACCGAATCCCGACAGGCTCCTATCAGCTTATGAACTTGGAATTACAAAAATTGTTCTATCTGAATTCGATAGGGTGATGGACACAAAAAAAACAACCTATCTAGGAGAAGAACCTCTTGGAAATTATGCACTAAGGTGTTTAAAGATTCTGGAAAATACAGCGGCTGTTTGGAGCACAGATAACGATGAAAGCAGCAGCGTTTATCTGAGTAAAGAAAAAGAACATTTGGTAATCGCCTGGTCGATTCTCCTTCATGGCCTGGCAGCTAATGAGGCGAAAGAAGTTTTAAAACGCCTTAAGTTTGATAACGAAACGATCGATTATGTTTACCGGATGATTACCTGGTATAATTACGAGTTTATATTAACCCCTTACGGAATGAGAAAAGCTGTCAGTAATATTGGAAAGGATTTAATGGACATGCTTTTTTGTATGAGGAAGATTCTCATTCAGGGGGAGGAAGACAGTCTCGATTGTGAAAAAGGAGAAGGTCTTAAACAGGCTCAGAGTCTCTATGAAGATATCCTTAAGCGAAATGAATGCGTGGAATTAAAAAACTTAGTGGTGAATGGTAAGGATCTAATCGAGCTTGGAATTAAGCCTGGAAAAAACATGGGACTGGTATTAAAAGAACTCTTGGAGGCCGTTCTTCGTGAGCCTTCCCTGAATAATAAGGAGAGTCTTAAAAATTTGGCGGTAGAAATAATATTACCCTAAAAATAATTTTGAATCCATAGGATTCCTGTCATGAAAAGCCTCATTATATCATAGGATTAGAAGAGACACCCTATGAAGCGGTGCAATAGTTTGAGTCAGGAGGCTTTCCTATGGAGGATAGAAATCTGGAGATATTTAGACAATATAATATAAAGATTTATAACACATACAGAATCAGGGGGGCATTTATAGCAGAGACGGATAAGGGACTCAAGCTGTTGAGAAGCTTGGAAAGCTCGAAGCCAAGGGTGGAATTTGAGAATACCCTTTTGGAGATTTTAAGTGATTTCCCTTATGTGGATTTATATATGAGAAATAACGCCGGAGAGCTCATTACAGAGGATGGAGCGGGAAATAAGTACCTGCTTAAGAATTGGTATCCGGGGGAAGAATGCAATCTAAGAAATGAGTCGGATATTGCATGCGGAGCCGCTAATCTTGCAATGCTGCACAGTATCTTAAGAGAAGTGCCTCTTTCCGAAGAGCAGGTTAGTAAAAATACCGGACCTGATCTTTTGGAGCTTTTTGATAAAAGAAACCGTGAGCTTAAGCGGGTAAGAAGCTATATCAGAGAAAAGAAAAAGAAGAACGAATTTGAATTGTGCTATATTAATTGCTATGATGAGTTCTATGAGCAGGCTAAAGAAGCAACAAGACTACTCCTTGAGAGTAATTATAAAGATCTCATGCAGGAGGCGAAGGAGCACTGCTATGTCTGCCATGGAAATTATACGTATCATAATATTATAATGGTAAATTCTGCTCAAAATGCAGCAGCTATGCCAAGGACCCGAATAAGGGAAGATCTTATATCAGCTGCGGTTTTTAAAAACAAGCCGACGGTAGAAATGGCAACTACTAATTTTGATAAGGCAAGCATAGGAGTACAAATTACGGATTTATATTTTTATATCCGGAAATGTCTGGAGAAAAATGATTGGGATGTTGATATCGGAAGTATGATAGTAAATTCATATACAGATGTTCTTCCTCTTGATAGGGATGAAAGGAAACTTTTATACATACTTCTCCTATATCCCGAAAAGTTCTGGAAGATTACAAACTTTTATTACAATGGTAAAAAATCCTGGGTCCCTCAGAGAAACATTCAGAAGCTTCTTGGAACGTGGGAGCAGTCCAAGGGAAGGAAGAAGTTTTTGGAATGCCTTGCAAATACCCTGAACTAAAGCACTATAGCTCTTACTGTAGTATTTCTTGAGTTTTTACGAGGTTTGTCTTATAATTAGGAACAGTAAAACATAAAAAGATACCGCAAGCTTGCTTGCGGTACTACTTTAAATAACAGTGTGAATGCGCTCTTGCGATGAGGGATTACTTTGGAAGATAAAAGACCTATTAAGAGAAAACAAAAGAGTAATAGTTTTATATTTCTGCTTTTTGGAGGTTTCCTCCTTATAATGATTGTGAGCTTAGCGGCTTTGCTGCCTAAGTCCTCTGATGAAAACAGTTCATATGATAATGGGCAGAAGACAACAGAGGATACCCGGATGGAAAATAAAAAAGAGGTAACTGCTATTATCACAGGCAGGGATGACATGATGCCTGGCTTTTATCTCCGGAATATCAATGACGGACAGGATTTCAGCCTTACTTTAACGGAAGGCTCTGTTATAATGGACAAGTATGGAAAGAATGTGATGGCAGACAGTCTTAAGATCGGTGATCTGGCAGAGATATCTTATGATGGTGATTCCAACAGCATTGTTGAACTTAAATTATGGGATAAGGCATGGCGTTATGAAGGAATTCAGAACTGGAGTGCAGGCCCCGGGGAAGGAAGCTTTACGATAGCTGACAGGCTCTATCAATACCCTGATTATCTTTTTGTGACGAGAGAGGGCAAAAAACTGACCCTGAATGACCTTGACAAGAGTGATGAGCTAATGGCTATAGGATACGAGAAGACTATTTATTCAATTCTAGTAACGAAAGGGCATGGAACCCTGCGCTTTAAAGATTATGGAGATTTTCTTGGAGGAACTGTTTACATTGGTAAAAGAGAGGTTCTTCCTATTATAGAGGATATGACAGTTACCATTAGAGAGGGAGACTATGATATCACCATGGAAAAGGATGGCTTTACCGGCACGAAATCAGTATCCGTGCTGCCAGGTAAGGAAACTGAGGTAAACATGGGAGAGTTTAAGAAGCCTGCTCCGCAGACGGGTAAGGTTACTTTTCATATATCACCTCTTGGGGCACAACTGTATGTGGATGACCTTTTGGTATCCTATGATATTCCCATTGATATAGAATACGGAGACCACAGTATAAAAGCTACTCTTGGAGGGTACAAGGATTATACCGGAACTCTGAAAGTGAAGGAAGAGGAAAAGGATATATTTATCAAACTAGTGGAAACAGATAATACCAAAGAAGAGAGCAGTGCACAGGAGAATTCACAGACAGGTTCCGGCAAGGATGGAACCAATAACTCCGGAACAAATAGCAACAGTAACAATAATAATACAGGTTCAAATAGTAATTCCACCGGAAATGGCAGTTCGGACAATTCTACTGATAATGGAAGCAATACATCACAGACAAGTAGTAAGAATTATATTTATATCCAGAGCCCCGATGGTGCTTCCGTATATGTAAACGGTGAATTTAAAGGTATCGCACCGGTTAGCTTCCCAAAGACGACTACCGGTCAGCTCTATATTACTTTTATCCAATCCGGTTATGACACTAAGACCTATACTGTTGAAGTAAAAAATGACGGGGAGGATGATAAACTTAATTTTCCTGCCCTGGAAGCTTCCGATTAGATTATGGTATAATCCCGGCTTCCCTGCATAGAATACTGTAAGTAGATATATGCGGAAGTTAGTGTGAATTATTGGTAGACATAATTCACAAACACCGGGAAAGGTAGCAGTTACGGTGAAAGTGCGAATACTCAAAGGAAAAATACACTTGATAAGCTTTTTGCTTATCCTATTTGTCGGCAGCTCTGTTTTCTTAACTGGATGTAAGTCGGATGATACAGGCGGTAAAAAAATTAAGGATTTGGAATTTACGATAGTAGAGGATGCTGATGTGCCCGAACCCCTTATGAAGATAATCAATGAAAAGAAAAAGGAACCTTTTAAGCTTTCTTATTCGGACACTGATAATCTTTACATAGTAGTTGGGTATGGTGAACAGCCTACGGGAGGTTATAGTATCAAGGTAAATGAAGTTTATCTTACAGATAACGCAGTTGTAGTAGATACGGATTTAATTGGACCTGGTGAGAATGAACAGGTTACCAATGCTCTTACCTATCCATATGTAGTTATTAAAACAGAATTTACCGATAAAACTCCAAAGTATAAATAAATAGAAGTAAAAAGGACTGCCGGAAGAGCATTTATATTCAGAGTGCTCAAAAAGCAGTCTTTTTGTGTTAAAATCATAGATTATGTATAAAAATTAATAATAATACTTTTAAAGTATGTGCATTATTCTGGTAAAATTGGGTATAATAGCACCCAGAAGTAAAAAATTAACAAGTCCTATTTACTTTTTACTTAACAATCTATTGTATTTTATATAAACAAGTAGGAAAAACGTCCTGAATTGTCAGAATATTATTTGACATTCACACTATTTCATGCTATAGTTAGATTGTTTCTGTGTTTAATATTTATGTACCGAATTATTGGTTTGTATTATGACCCTTAATATAAAAGGCACACCCATAAGGAGGCTGTTATGATGATGAAACAAGCAGATGTAAGCAAAGTTCGCAGAGAAGTAGTCAGTCACATAGGAAGCAGAGTTAAAATTAAGGCTAACAGGGGCAGAAATAAGATTGACATAACAGAAGGAATTATAACCGAGACCTATCCGAGCATCTTCCTGGTAAAAATAGAAGATGGTTCAGCTGATACATTTAAGACATTATCTTTTAGCTATGCGGATGTTTTAACCAAAGACGTGCAGATGATGTTATGCTAGTTATAGTATGAGTAGCGTAAGATAATACTGCAGAATAGATTTAAATAGAGTAAAACAAGTGGATTTCTGATATTAAGGAATCCCTTTTTTTATGCCTTTCTATGAATTCTTTATTCATAAATATTATTTCTAATGAATATGATATGGTATAAGACAAGGAGGGATATTTTTGTGGAACTGATAAAGAAAAATGTTCATATGAATAAATTAAAATGTCAAACCAGCCTTCAGCTAACACTGGATGACGACTTTAATGTGCCGGATGCAAAGCCTGACATTTATAAAATTATTAAAGAACAAGGCGCAGTTAAAATCAACGATGTAAAAATGTCTAATGGTAAGCTAATGGTAAATGGTTCTCTGCATTTTGATGTCCTTTATCTCAGTGACGAAAACGCAAGACCCTTACATAATATGTCAGGTGAAATTCCTTTTGATGAATTGATTCATTTGGATGAAGCCTGTGCCGGTGACGATGCTGTTGTAAATTGGGAACTGGAAGACCTGACTACAGGTTTAATCAATTCCAGAAAACTAAGTGTAAAAGCAATTGTCTGCCTTACCGTATTGGTAGAAGACCTATACGACGAAGCCACCGCTGTAGGAGTTGAGGGCGACGGAGATATCCAATACCGGAATAAGACAATTACGGTTACCGATGTGGCTGTGGATAAGCGGGATACTTACAGAGTAAAAGACCAAATCCATCTTCCTACCAACAAAGGAAATATTTCAGAGATTTTGTACAGTGAGGTGGAGCTTCGCAATGTAGAAGTTCGGCTATTGGAAGATAAGTTTGCAGTTAAGGGAGAAGTTGTCGTATTTTTTATCTATGCAGGTGAAAGTGAAGATACCCCAATTGATTATTATGAGACGGAGATTCCCTTCAGTACAACCATAGACTGCAACGGCTGCACAGAAGACATGATCGATAACATTACTTTTACTATCAGCGGAAAGAGCCTTGAGGCAGTACCGGATGCTGATGGCGAAGAGCGTATGGTGGACGTAGAAGTTGTGATAGATATGGCTATTAAAATGTACGAGGAAGAAGAACTGGAATTATTAAACGATGTTTACTCACCCTACAAAGATCTGGTTCCTGTAATGAAAGAAGCAAATTATGAAAGCCTCCTGGTTAAGAACAACAGCAAAGTACGTGTAAATGACAGAATTCGTGTTGCTGCCGGGCAGCCTGAGATTCTGCAGATATGCCATGCCTCGGGGGATATCAGGCTGGATGATCTGGAAGTAACAGATAGCGGTCTTGAAGTAAGCGGAGTGATGGAAGTTCAGATTCTCTACATCTGCCCGGATGACAAGAGACCTTTAAACTCCATAAAAGGGATCATTCCATTTAACCAGACCATTGAAGCCAGGGGAATAAGGCAAGACAGTATCTATCGTGTAAAACCCTCCTTAGAGCAGCTTAGTGTTATGGCTCTTGACGGCGAAGAAATGGAAGTAAAAGCCGGAATTGGTTTAAGTTCCATTATTTTTAATTCCTTGACGGAACCTATTATTGCGGATGTGGAAGAACACGAACTGGATTATGATAAATTAAAAAGTATGCCTAGCATGGTAGGTTATGTGGTTAAAAACAACGATAGTTTGTGGAGTATTGCGAAAAAATACTATAGTACAGTGGATAAGTTAAAAGAATTAAATGACCTTGCAGATGAAAATGTAAGACCCGGAGATAAATTATTAATAACCAAACGGGTAGATAAAATGATTTAATCACAAGCCTCAAATAATATAGGAGCTGCCGCATAATGATGCGGCAGCCCTTACTATTTCCTATGTAGAGAATTTATGCTATTGTTTTTAGTTTCGGATTATGTCAGTTATTTCGATTCCGCAGGAGGGTTCTTCCAGTTGTTCAGCTTTTCTAATGTGGCATCCAAAGTCTTTTTACAGATATCAGGAAGTTCACCGCCCCATACTTTTGTTGCCTGCTCAAAGCCGGTCTTTACAGCTTCAATAAGGGAATCTGCCTTCTCAGGGTCGCTTCCGGATAAAGCCTTGGCGAATGAGACAAGCCTGTCAGAAGTCTGCTCAACACCCCAGTAGCCATCTTCCGCAATATCTGCCTGGGCCTGCTTAGCTGTTTCTTCATCCACAGAATATTCTTTACTCTGGAGAAAGTTCCACATACCGGCAGCATCAAAGGTTTTTCCCTGGGAGAGCATCATCTTCTGGACAAGGTCCCTAAGCTGATCACTTCTCTTTTGAAGATCTTCCTTTAGGGCTTTGATAACGGCGGTGTTAGGTTCTTTGGTCTTGGTACTGTCAGTACTGCTATAAGAGTCACCGGATGCTTTTGCAGATGATTCATAAACATCGGCAAAGCTGGAAGTAGATTTAGAGGGAGCTTTTTCGGTGGACCTCACAGATGGGATATAAGTAGCTGCTGTAATTCCTTTTACATTCATAATATGCCTCCTTGCAACCAACGCGCCGCAAATATGGGCGCCAGAATAAATTTGTGCAGAAAAAATCGTTTTATCATTTTCCTGCTAAGTTCCATATTACCAACGCGCCGCAAATATAGGCGTCAGAACAAATTTGTGTAGGAAAAATAGCTTATCATTTTTCCTATTAAGTTTCATGCTGCCAACGCGCCGCAAATTTGGGCGCTAGAACAAATTTGTGTAGGAAAAATAGCTTTATCATTTTTCCTACTAGGGTGGTAATATAAGCCAAATAACCGCTTACCATTAATATCGGAAGATTATGAGAAAATAATGAGGTTTTTCAAAGACAAAATAACCTTCCGCTCAAAGTATGAAAATTTGAACCGCAGGTATTAGAATTCATATAAAAAGAAAAGCAAAAGCTCTACAAAATTAATAGCTTATGATAATTTAAGTCTTGGCTGGTACAGGCCTGTTAAATATACCTGTTTCCCAAGGTTTCCGGTTTTAAATTGATAAAATGAGCGTTCTGCCTTCTCTTTACTATCATAAAGTCCAAAAACAGTAGGACCGCTTCCGCTCATTAGGGAAGTAATAGCACCGGAAGCCATTAGTTGTTCCTTAATCTGCCCGATTATAGGGTAATCCTTTACCGTAACTGTTTCAAGAACGTTGTCAAAATGACTTACGGCCTCTCTTAAGTCATTGGTTTTAATGGCAGAGACAATAGCGTCTATGTTTGGGTGCTTAACCGAATCATTTAATTTCAGGTTCTCATAGACATATCGGGTGGATACGTTAATTCCAGGTTTAACAATCAGTACATAACAAAAGGGGAAAGGAGGGAGTGCCGTCAGTTTTTCACCAATTCCTTCCGACAATGCGGTACCTCGCATAAGACAGTAAGGTACATCTGCACCAAGCTTAAGACCCAGAGCCATCAACTCCTCTTTGGGAAGATTCAGATGAAAGAGCCTGTTTAAACCATAAAGCACGGTTGCAGCGTCACTGCTTCCGCCGGCAAGGCCTGCGGCAACAGGTATCTTTTTGTCCAATATGATATGGACACCCTGGCTTATTTGGTAGGTATTCTTAATCAGTGCTGCAGCTTTGTACACCAAATTATTTTCATCTACGGGAAGATAGGGCAGGTTTGTTTTTACTGTTATTGAGGTGTTATTCGTCCGGAGAATAGATACTTTATCATATAAACCAATTGTCTGCATAATCATACGGACTTCGTGGTAACCATCTTCTCTTTTTCTTATTACATCTAGGCCAAGGTTAATTTTTGCATATGCTTTCAGCTTAATGGAATTCATGGATACTCCTTCTGGTGTGAAAGTATTATAGATTCGAAAATCATGTTATTCTATTATAATCTTAGAAAAAGCACAATGCAAGAAAGGCATACAAAAATATTAACAAACAGGCAAAAACATATGGGCAAATAGAATCAATGACCATCCTTAGAAGCAGTCTTCTTTGAGAAATAATCCTTAATTGTCTCAAATAATTTGAATTTAATTTTTATTTCGGCTTTTTTATCAGAAAAGACAGAGTTGTACTCATCTTCTGATAAGACTTGTTTTAGCTGTGCCTTAGATTCTTTTGGGACAACGCTGTAGGTAGCATCTACGAAGCAGAGAGGAGGATACATAATACACCACCAATTCTGGCCCGCAGCTTTTCCTATTTCAATTCTTAAGGCTTCATACTTTCCCGGGGGAAGGGTGAGGTCACCATAGACCTTTAAGGGAAAATATCCTTCTTCCAGGGAGGCAGTAACGGTATAATGATAACCGTTATCTTTGATTACTTTTTCTGCCAGTGCTTCAATGCTGTCTAATTTGACACTGACAAGTTCTTTTGCGGTACTGATATCCGTGACACCGGATAATACCGGATAAAGGCTTGTGGTCACTGCAGATTTTACTTTTAACTTTAAGGCCTGGTCTTCGGTAGAATCACTGTTGGCAATAACGTGAAAACGCAATATTTCAGATGCAATATCCTTTTGCATAGCTTCAGCGCTTTTGGTATAACTGTCATTTAAAGCTCTGACAGATAAGAAAATACAGATTAAACATAATACGAAAGACGCCAGTATATTTCTTAAGTTTCCCTTATCGGATAGAATGATTTTCATATGTAGAAAAAATGAATTCCTGGTATTTTTCTTCCAGTTAGATAATAAAATATGAAAGTCTGGTTGCTTCAACGATTATCCTCCTCTATGTATAGATACATCAATGTATAATTTCTTTTATTTAAGTATAGGCGGGGAAGAGAATATTTAAACAAAAGAAGTGAAAAGAATAAAAACCTTGCGATTTATAAAAAGAAAGAGTAGAATAAAAAAAGCTATAAGTATAAAATAGATATAACAATGCTTATTTTTTGTGCCGGCACTGAAAAAGGTGTGGTGATTTGTGCATAATATCTATATTTTGTAATATCAAAATGAATATAAAAGAATAAAGATAGATTTGAACTTCCTTATGTATATGTAGGTTACAAAATTGTGCCTGTTGCCAAAAGCAGCAGGTATTGGAAAGGATATTAATATGAATAAAAAAACAGTTGCAGTGCTGTTCGGAGGTCAGTCCTCTGAGCATGAGGTATCTTGCGTTTCCGCTACTACCGTTATAAGTAATATTAATGCAGATATATACCAGATTCTCATAATAGGTATCACAAAAGAGGGAAAATGGCTGAAAGTTAGTAATACGGAAGAGATAACTTCCGGTACTTGGAGAAATAATACGGAAACCGCCGTGCTTTTACCGGATGCTTCCTTGAAGAGTGTTTTACTGTTAAATGGTAAAGTATCAGAACTTGTGAAAATAGATGTTGTTTTTCCAGTGCTTCATGGCCTTTATGGAGAAGACGGAACTGTGCAGGGCCTTTTAGAGCTGGCTAAGATACCGTATGTAGGATGTGGTGTGTTAGCTTCTGCCGTATCCATGGATAAATTGTATACCAAAATAATCGTAGACAGCATCGGTATCAGACAGGCAAAATATGTTGCAGTTATGAAGAAGGATCTGACTGATATGGAGGGAGTTGTAAAAACCATTGAGAATGCTCTTTCCTATCCGGTATTTATTAAACCTTCCAATGCAGGTTCTTCCAGAGGTATCTCCAAAGCCGGAACAAAAGAAGAGCTGATTAGCGGTTTAAATCTTGCCGCAGAGCATGACCGCAAAATATTGGTAGAAGAGACGATTAACGGTCGTGAAGTAGAATGTGCAGTCCTTGGCGGCAATGAACCGAAAGCTTCCGGCGTGGGAGAAATTGTTGCAGCTGCAGATTTCTATGATTATGATGCAAAATATAACAACGCTGAATCTAAGACGATTCTCTCTCCTGAATTACCGGCAGGTGCAGCGGAAACAATCAGAGATTATGCCTTAAAGATCTTTAAGGCAGTGGACGGACATGGTTTGTCCAGAGTAGACTTTTTCGTAGATAGAAGTACCGGAGAAGTGATTTTTAACGAAATTAATACCATGCCCGGCTTTACCTCAATCAGCATGTATCCCATGCTTTGGGAAGGCAAAGGAATCGGGAAGCCTCAATTGGTTGAAAAATTATTGCAGCTTGCCTTTGCCAGATCAGTTGAAGCAGGAGGAGAAAGAGATGCCTTGTAACGCACCTATCGGTGTATTTGATTCCGGCATCGGAGGACTGACGGTAGCGAGAGAAATTATGCGCCAGATTCCGGATGAAACAATAGTCTATTTCGGAGATACCGCAAGAGTTCCATACGGAAGTAAATCACAAAAGACCATTATTGCCTATTCCAGGCAGATTATAAAATTTTTACAGACAAAGGACGTTAAAGCTATTGTTATAGCTTGTAATACAGCAAGTGCTCTGGCCCTTGAAACAGTAGCAAAGGAAGTATCCATTCCGGTAATCGGAGTGGTGAAACCGGGAGCTAAAGTGGCTTCCATGACAACCAAGAATGGTAATATCGGTATCATTGGTACAGAGGGTACAATTAACAGCGGTATTTATAATACTTATATCAAGGAACTGAATCCGGAGGTCAGAGTTTATGGGAAAGCATGTCCCTTATTTGTGCCCCTGGTGGAGGAGGGATGGCTGACCGACCCGGTAACAGTAGAGGTAGCCAAAAGATATATAAGCAGTCTGCTAGAAATTAATATTGATACGCTGGTACTTGGCTGTACACATTACCCTCTTATCAGAAATATAATCGGTTCCATTGTAGGTGAAGATGTAAGGCTAGTAAACCCGGCATATGAGACAGCTATTGAACTAAGACAGGTTCTTATACAGGCTGGTCTTGAAAATATAGGCCCACACAAAGAGCATAAGTTTTATGTAAGCGACGGAGCGGATAAATTCAAACGTTTTGCCAACACGATACTTCCCTGTGATGTGGTTGAGACAGAAGACGTTAATATAGAGAGTTTTGCAGATTCGTTGGGGCACTTTTGATTTGAATCCGCGCCAAAGCGCGCCACCTGGAGGTTTTCATGAAAAAAGATGTATTGGTTTCCATATCCGGACTTCAGTACGAGATTGATAAGGACGAGCCTATCGAAGTAATATCCATAGGACAGTATTATAATAAGAACGGAAAGCATTATATCTGTTATGAAGAGATACTGGAAGATATGGAAGGTATAACCAGCTGTACGGTAAAAGCTGCAAATGAGCAGATAGACATTATTAAAAGAGGCTCCAATAATGTCCATATGGTATTTGAGACCGGAAAGAAGAATAGTACCTTTTACAATACTCCTTATGGAGACTTGCAGATTGGTATCTATACTACAAAGATACAATTGGAGGAAGAGGAAGACAAATTGTCACTTCTGATTCATTATAGCCTTGATATCAATTATTCCTTTGTAGCAGATTGCCAGATACAAATGAAAATAACATCAAAGAAGCAATAAAAAAAGAACCGCCGTATTTGTTAAAATACGCCGGTTTTTTTTTAGGAATTTCCCTTTTTTACAAATTTGCTTGTAAGTCTTGCAAATAATTTTTTCTTTTCAGGCTTTACGTCCAAATTAGCACGTAATCCCTTTACATCCATGATATAGATACCGTTCATAACGGCCTTCACTTCCTTTTTTACAGGAATGAGATCGAAAATCTTATCATCGCACATTAAATTCATAATCTTAGGTCCGATTTTTGCTTTCACAATAGGAACCTTTGAACGGCGCAGATACTTGGGAGTCTGATCCACAACAATCTTTGGCAGATCGGCTTCCGTTAGTTTTATGCGCTTTTTATCTATTACTAAAATAGATACTGATTGTGCGCCTGCCCTCATCTGGGCTTGACCTTCTTCAGATCTTTTCTGGAGCTTTCTTCCGTAGATGGAAAGGACGATGAGTGCCGCAAGAACTACAACCAGAACTACAATTAATATTATCCAACCAGTGCTCACATTCTACCTCCTTCCCCGAAATTTGCAATGGATTTATTGTATCATTATTTGTGGAAAAGTTCAAGAGATTAAACAAGCCCTTCTTCATTTTTCTGAAGCATTGTCCGAATGATATTCTGAACATGGGACCCAAGGAATTTACGCTCTTCTTTGGTTAATGTATCAGGATAAACCGGTGCTCCGTATTCAATTGCCACATGGGCTTTTCTAATCCAGGGAAAGTGGTTTTCGAACAGGTTGTCTGTATTGGTAATTGCTACCGGGATAATAGGGCAAACAGCCTTTTCTGCTATCTTTAAACTGCCTTCTTTAAAGGGGAGCATTTCTTTGCCGTGGTTTCTGGTTCCTTCCGGTGAGATAAAGACAGAATAACCCTGTTTTATCATATCAACTCCGGTAAGTATCATCTTAAGACCTTCTCTGGGATTATCCCTGTCTAAGAACAGGCAGTTCAGGTACTTCATCCAGACCCTTAGTATTGGAATTTTCTTGATCTCCTTCTTAGCTACAAAACCTGTTAGTGTGGGTACCGTGGTGTAACCAAGAACAATATCGAAATAGCTGCGATGGTTAGAGACATATAATACAGCAGTATCCTTCGGAATATTTTCAAGACCTTTTACCTCACAGCTGGCGCCGCTAAGGAAAAGTACCACACGAAAGGCCCATGAAACAATCCTTTGGGAAGACGCAACCTTCTTTCTGGGATTGATTTTGCCAAGCAGCATTTCGTATAGGAACAAAGGGAGACTGACAATAAAAAATACTAGTAAAAACAATACGGTGATTAAGGTTCTCATAAACCCTCCTGTGATGGTTTCGTTATAATCATTATATCATATGAAGGTAGTTTGCTCAATTAAATTAGATGTATGTTAAACATTTTAGGCTAGTACTGCCAGCATAAAAGAGGGTGCTGAAATAGGTGTTATTTATACTGGGCAGTGCTAAGACAGGCTCTTTGTTTTATAACCTTTTTTCTTTGCAAACTCATAGGCATTGGAGCCTTTAGAGCAGATGATAACTTGAAGACCTGCACCTTCAAAAGCGGAGGAATCGATTTCGATTATGGATTTTGGTAAGGTTATTGTCTTTAGGGAAGTGCACTGTTCAAAGGTCTGAAATCCCAGTCTTTTCACGGTATTTGGTACAATAACATTGCTTAAACTTTCACAACCCCAAAAGGTCCTTGGAGGAATGAAGGTAAGACCCTTCTCTAAGTTAACTGTCTTGAGATTCTTACAGAAGAGGAAGACATAAAGGCCCATTTCCCTTATCGAGGCTGGTATGTTGGCAGTCTTCAGATTATAATTATTTTCAAAAGCATTGGCTCCGATTGATGTAACTGTGCTTGGAATATAAATGGACTCCAGGCTGCATCGGGAGAACGCACGATCTTCTATACTCTTGATTGTACTGGAAAATTTCACGCCTTTAATTTTGGAATTGCTAAAGGCTAATACACCAATACTTGTCATTCCTTCCGGTAGTATTACGATATCTGTGAATTGAGTTTCATCGAAAGCATAGGTTGCAATGCTTTTAACATCCGCCGGAATCTGGTAAGTAGATTCATCACCATAGTATTTTAATAAAAAATGATTGACTATTGCAGCTTTGTCCGGGTAGGAATAGAGCCAAGGATTGGATTTAAAGGCATTTCCTCCGAATTCCTTCACACTTTTTGGAATATTCAGTTTTTCAAGATGGGTGCATTCCGAAAATGCAACATCTCCGATGGTGGTAAGCCCTTCCGGCAAGGTGACATCTGTCAGTTTTGAGCAACCCTTAAAAACACCCAAAGGCAGCGTTTTAATGCCACTTGGAATGATGATTTTAGTCAGGCTGGTGCATCCGCTAAAGGCTTTTGTTCCGATATGTTTTAGATTATCCGGTAAAGTAACTTCTTTAATTGAGGTATTGCCTTCAAAGGCGTTGCTTCCAATATATTGAATGGCAGCCGGCAGTGTTACGGAAGTATCCCTGCCATTGTACCGGATCAGAATTTTACCGGCGGTAAGGATACTTTTTTTAGGATTAGTAAGCCAGGGGGTTTTTGAAAAAGCATCACTGCCCACCGAAATGAGAGAGGCGGGAAGATTTATTTCCGTAAGCTTAGTGTCTCCTGAAAAGGTACCATCTCCTAATGACAGTGCCCCATTTTTTATAGTAACACTTTTTAGGCTCTGGCAGTTAGCGAAAGCATACTCGCCGATATTTTTAATGGTACCGGGTATTACAACAGAGGTAAGGTTATAACATCCTGCAAAGGCATTATTTTTAATAGTCTGAATGCCGTCTTTTAAAGTTAATTTTTTTAAACTGGAGTTGGAAAGGGCCATAGTGTCAATGGTTTTGACACTTCCCGGTATGGTTAGCTCTGTCAGGCGGTAGCCAATATTAATAAGTGATTCCTGCAGAATGATCTTTACATTATCCGGTATGGTTAATTTGGTGCTGTCCCCTATATATTCCTCCAGAGCACCGTTTACAACACTAAAACCGTTCTTAGCATTCTTTTTCTGCCAGGGAGTACCTCTGAATACGGCACTTCCGGTAATTTGTGTATCACTGGGAAGGGTTACCTCCGTAAGATTGGAACACCAGATAAAAGTACCTCCCTGAATTTCTTTAACACCTTTTTTTACTGTCACTTTTCTTAAATTACTGCATTTTTCAAAAGCAGAGTCCCCGACTGTTTTTACAGTTCCGGGAATAGTTACTTCTTTTAAGGAGGTATTGCCGGAAAATGCACCCGCAGCAATATACTTTATATTGGACGGCAAGGTCAGTTTGGAAGCGTTTCCGCTGTATTTTACCAGGTAACCGTCACTATCGATTTCGAACCCGCTTCCTGCGGCGTAGCCAGGTATTGGGCCTGATAGCGGAAATAAACTAATAATCAGTAAAAGTATAATTATCCGGCAAAAACCGGTTCTTTTGAATAAATCCATGCTCTCTCCCTTTGTATGGTTGCTATTAATTGATAAACAGAAACTGTTTCTGTGTATTCTTGAAATTGCTCCTGTCTACTCCAAAAATTCTACCGGTAAATCTGTGATATTTTGTTAAGTCAATGTTGGGGTATCACGAAATCTTCTTTGTCTTAATATTGTTCTTTAACGCAAACTTATAGGCCTCGGAATTCGTGGAACATATCATTAGGCTTACACCGGAATTTTCAAAAGCTGTCGAAGCTATTTCCTTTACAGAGCCCGGAATCGTTATACTCTTTAGGCTATAGCAGTTTTCAAAGGCCTGGAAATCTATTTCTTTGACGGTAGTTGGAATATTGATACTGTTAAGGCTGGAGCAACCCCAGAACATACGATTGGGAATTAAGGTAAGCCCTTTTTTAATAGTTACCTTGGTGAGGTTCTCGCAGAACAAGAACATAAAAGTACTTGGATTATTGAGGGAACCTGGGATAACAGCAGATTTCAATCTGGAAGAACTTTCAAAAGCATTAGTTCCTATATCTGTTACGGTATCCGGGATTGTCACGGATTTTAAATTGCATCTTGAAAAGGCAAAGTCACCTATTACAGTAAGATTTTTGGAAAACTCAATGGATTCCATTCTGGAATTCGCAAAGGCATAAGGATCTATCACTTTCATTCCTTCCGGTAATATTACTTTTTTTGTAAATTCTATGGAATCAAAAGCATAGGGTGTAATATGCGTTACGGTATCAGGAATCTGATAAACCTCATCGTCGCCATAATACTTTATCAGGACATGGTTGATGATTGCAGCCTTATCCGGATAAGAGAAAACCCATGGGTTCGAGCGGAATGCATTAAGTCCAAATTCCTTTACTGTCTTTGGGATATTCAAATTTTTCAGGCTGGTGCAATTAGAAAAGGCACCATCTTCAATGGAGACAAGGGAATCGGGAAGGGACACCTCAGACAGACTGGTACATCCTGAGAAAACACTATTTGGTAGCATAGTAATTCCGTTGGGTATAATAATCTTAGTCAGCTTTGTACAGTCAGAAAAGCTGTTAGCGCCAAGCTCTTTTAAGGAGGCCGGCAATATAACTTCCCGCAGGGAATCGTTGCCTGACAGTGCATCTCCCGCTATGTATTGGAGAGAATCCGGTATAGTTAAGCTTGTTTTTTTACCGTTGTATTTTATTAAGATCTTACCGGCAGTTAGGAATTCCTTTTTTGACTTCTCAAACCAGGGCGTTTTGTGAAAAGCTTTCTCTCCCACGTGGGTAATGGAGGTTGGAAGATTTATTTCTGTTAATTTATAGTCCTCGACAAAAGCCCCTTCTTCAATGGAAGTGGCTCCCTGTTTTATGGTAACGCTCTTTAATTTAGGGCTTTGCATAAAAGAGTACTTACCAATGGATTTTACGGAACCCGGGATTATCAATGTTTCAAGATTTCTACTGCGGGCAAAGGCAGTGTCACCAATGATTTCAACACCTTCTTTGATCGTTAGTTTTTTCAGTCCTGAGTCCGACAGGGCATCCTTATCAATTACCTTTACATTACCGGGGATTGTAAGTTCCTTTAAATCATAGCTGATGTTAAAAAGAGCGCCGTATAAAATTTCCTTCACGTTGCTCGGAATAGTTAAGGTAGTACTGTTTCCGATATATTCCTCTAGGTATCCGTTTACGACACTGAATCCGTTCTTTGCATGGCTTTTCTGCCATGCAGTTCCTCGAAATACATTTCCTCCGGTTAGTTTCACATTACCTGGAATAGTGACATCCGTAAGATTGGTACAAAAGATAAAAGCTGCCCCGTATAGTTCCTGTACACCTTTTTTCAGTGTAACCTTTCTAAGGTTCGTACATTCCCTGAAAGCTTCAGAACCGATTATTTTAACATTCCCGGGAATAGTAACTTCCCTTATGGCAGTGTTATAGGAAAAGGCATTCATTGCGATCCATTTAACGTTAGAAGGTATAGTTACCTTTGTATCTTTACCGTAATAATGGTAAAGAACACCGTCTGAATCAATATCGAATTGCTGGGTTGCAGCATAGCCCTGCCCTGTACTTACTAATGGCAGCAGGCTGATAATCAGCAGAAATGTAAGTGCTCTTCGTATGAACTTTTTCTTGTTAGTCATCATAAATCCTCCCTGTTATTTAATATTCTTAGTCTTAATGTGCTTTTCTTTTGCAAACGCAGATGCAGCGGAACCCGGGGCACAAATAATTAGTTTGGTACCTGCATAATCAAAAGCACTAGAGTGTATTTCTTTTACGGAACTGGGAATTGTTATGCTCTCAAGCTTTTGACAGTTCTGAAAAGCCTGGAAGTTGATTAATTTTACCGTATTGGGAATGGAAATACTCTTTAGACCGGTGCAGTTCCAGAACATACGCTCAGGAATAAAAGTAATGCCGGTCTTTAGGGTAACCTTGGTCAGCTTTTCACAGTCTGCAAAGATATAGGTTCCCATTGCCTTTAGAGAACCGGGCAGAACAACAGATTCCAGGCTGTAAGAGTTTTCAAAAGCATTGGAGTCTAATTCAGTAACGGTATCCGGGATTATTACAGACTTTAAGTTGCATCTGGAAAATGCATATTCGCCTATTACTTTCAGATTTTTGGAAAACTCTATGGATTCAAGTCTGGAATTAGCAAAGGCATAGGGTTCTATGGTACGCATTGCTTCTGGTAATATTACTTTTTGGGTGGTATATGCATCTGCAAAGGCATAGGGCGAAATATGTTTTACCGTATCAGGTATCTGATAGACAGTATCTCCTGCATAATAGCTAAGGAGAATATTATTGATGATAACAACTTTTTCGGGATAAGAAAAAATCCAAGGATTTGAGTAAAAGGCATTTATACCAAATTCCATTACCTTTTTAGGGATATCCAGCTTTTCTAAATGGGAGCATTCATAGAAGGCCTCCTCCCCAATTGAAGTAAGGGAATCCGGGAGGATTACCTGAGACAGATTGGAGCACTTATAAAAGATTCCATCTGGTAAGCTGGTAATACCCTCAGGGATGGTGATTTTCGTTAAATTCTCGCACTTGGAAAAGGAATTAATTCCAAGTCCCTTCAAAGTATCCGGCAATATGACTTCCTGTAAGGATGTGTTTTCAGAGAAAGCATTTCCACCTATGTATTGAATAGATGAAGGAATGGATAATGTAGATTTCTTACCATTATATTTTATTAAGATTTTTCCCGCAGTTAAAAATTCCTTTTTGGATTTTTCGAACCAGGGTGTACCGTTAAAGGCATCTCCGCCTATATGTATAATACTATCCGGCAGATTTACTTCTGCTAATTTTTCATCTCTGTAAAAAACACCATTTTCAAGGGTGGTAGTACCTTTCTTTATGGTAATGCTCTTTAATTTTGGACTATAAGCAAAAGCATTTTGACCGATAGATTTAACGGAGCCTGGTATTACTACGGATTCAAGATTCTGACTGCTGGCAAAGGCACTCATCCCAAAAGTTTGAACACCTTCTTTTATAGTTAATTTCTTTAATCCCAAGTTAGATGCCGCACTGTCATCAATAATCTTAACTGTTCCGGGAATAGTAAGCTCCTTTACATTGTTGGTATAAGTAAAAGCACCACCCAGCATAACTCTTACATTACCCGGTATGGTTAAGACAGAACTGTTTCCGATATATTCCTCTAAATATCCGTTCACTACGCTAAAGCCGTTCTTTGCGTGTTTTAACTGCCAGGCAGTGCCTCGAAAGACATGGCTTCCGGTTAACTTTACATCGCTTGGAATTGTAACGTCCGTAAGATTAGAGCACCAGATAAAAGCACCTGACTGTATTTCTTTTACGCCTTTTTTTATGGTGACTTTTCTTAGACTTTTACAGCCATAGAATACATCCTGACCAATTACTTTCACATTACCCGGGATAATAATTTCTTTTACATAAGTGTTTGATGTAAATGCATCTGCTATTGATTTTACATTAGAAGGTATGGTTACCTTAGAATCTTTTCCATAGTAATGAAGAAGAACACCATCGGAATTAATATCAAAGTCCTTGCTTGCTGCATAACTCTGCATGGGTTCCATTATTGGCAGCAAGCTGATGATCAGCAGTAATATTACTGCTCGTTGTAAGATCTTTCTTTTGTTAGTCATAATAATCCTCCCTGTTAATATACCCTTATACTCTTGTGAATCTTGGAAGTGCCACAAATAAACTGCGATACGACATTGTGAAAACGAAAACATAAAACAAAATCATTATATAAGATTTCCTCATTTTTGAAAAGATGACAAATTTAGACTTTATTCATAATTTACAATTTCCTTAAAGTTAATTAAAAATGCTTCAATTTCTTGTACTCTACGAATAATGTGTTATAATAACTAGGAAAGACCGTTACCTGTTTAAGAAGGGGTATACGGTCTATACTATGGATAAAAAAAGGGAATATAGGATAAGAATGCGAAATTTCCGGAAAGAAGGAATTATGGGAAGAGAGAATCTGACACTGCTGACGGACTTCTATGAACTGACTATGATGCAGGGATACTATAAAAATAATTCTAATGAAACGGTTGTATTTGACGTGTTTTATCGGAACAACCCCTCTGGCAGCGGGTATTCTATATGTGCCGGATTAGAACAGGTGATTGAATATGTCAGAGATCTTTGCTTTACGGATGAGGATATCAGTTATTTAAGAAGTCTTAAGATGTTTGAAGAGGACTTTTTGAGTTACTTGAAGGACTTTCATTTTACCGGGGATATCTATGCGGTAGAAGAAGGCACGGTAGTCTTTCCGATGGAACCTTTGCTTAAGGTAATTGCACCGATTATTGAAGCACAGCTTATAGAGACTGCAATTTTAAATATTATTAATCATCAAAGCTTGATTGCTACTAAGGCTTCCAGAGTCTGTTATGCAGCCAAGGGAGAACCGGTTATGGAGTTCGGACTTAGAAGAGCCCAGGGGCCGGATGCCGGGATCTATGGAGCCAGAGCGGCGGTAATAGGAGGCTGTGTCGGTACCAGCAATGTTTTAACAGCTAAGATGTTTGATGTGCCGGCTCTTGGAACCCATGCCCACAGCTGGATTATGAGCTTTGAAGATGAGATTACGGCTTTTCGTGAATATGCTAAGTTATATCCCCAGAATACCACGCTTTTGGTGGATACCTATGACACACTTCGTTCCGGTTTGCCAAATGCTATCAAGGTGTTTAACGAATTAAAAGAAGCAGGGAAGATGCCATTAAAATACGGAATCCGTTTAGACAGCGGGGATCTTGCCTACCTTTCCAAAAAAGCCAGAAAGATGTTAAATGAAGCAGGGTACTACGATGCAACAATTGTAGCCTCCAGTGACCTTGACGAATACTTAATAGACTCCCTTAAGACCCAGGGAGCCGCAATTAATTCCTGGGGGGTTGGAACAAACCTTATTACCTCCAAGGACTGTCCTGCCTTCGGCGGTGTGTACAAGCTTGCTGCTATAAAGAAGGGGAAGGAATTCATACCAAAGATAAAATTGTCTGAGAATCAATGGAAGATAACTAATCCCGGTAATAAGACAATATACAGAATATATGAAAAAGAAACGGGTAAGATTAAAGCAGATTTAATCTGTATGGCAGATGAGGTCTATAAGGAGGAATATCCCCTTAAGATTTTTGACCCGATGGCAACCTGGAAGAAGACCTATTTAAAAGGCGGCAGTTATACGCTGCGTGAGCTGCTGCGCCCCATCTTCTTACAAGGAAAATGTGTGTACGAATCACCCAGTGTCATGGATATCAGAGATTATTGCCAGAGGGAGCTTGATACCCTTTGGGATGAGACCAGACGACTTGTAAATCCCCATGATGTATATGTGGATTTATCGAATGACTTATATCAGCTAAAGCATACTCTGCTTGACAGCATTAATATAGCTGGAAACAATTAAGGGATTGTGTTTTATTAAAACTGGATGTGAGTGTGGATTATAAATGGCAATTTCACTTATGCTTGAATGCGCCTAGACCCGATTGATAGTAAGTGTAAAATAAAAGACAGTTCACGTCCGATAGGGAGCGGCCTTATGGCCAAATGTTCGTTTATGTGAAGATTGTAGGACAATTTCCACATACAACATGGAGGAATATATGCTAAACAATAGGAAAAAGACCAGAAGAATGAAAAGAAGAATGAGAAGGTTTCTCTTAGTGGGGCTGCCGGTTATCCTTATAGGCAGCATGGGCTATTTTTCCTTGAAAAGATTATCAAGCGCAAGTGAGTCTGCAGCTTCCGGTCATTTTTATAACAATTCATCATATAAGGACAATGACAGCGAATATGATAAAGATGATGACAGTTCTGTTAAGGGGGATACTCCTGTGAGTAATCCAACCAAAGAAGCTGAGATAACCGGTAATGATAATGTGGAACTGGATACAACGCCTGACAGTCTGACGGTATTAGTAAATAAAGAATTAAGGCTGCCCTCGGACTACGTTCCGGCAGATTTAATGGTACCTGATGTAAACTTTTCAATTTCTTATTATGATGAAAAAAAATTAATGCGAAAACCTGCCGCCGAAGCTCTAAAAGAGCTTTTTGAAGCTGCGGAGAGGGATAATCTTTCCCTTTGCGGTGTTTCGGCATACCGCTCGTATAAAAGACAGTATGAGATATTTACCAATAATGTAAAAACACAGGGAATGGGACATACTTTACAGTATTCAGCTGTTCCGGGGTATAGTGAACATCAGACAGGCCTTGCAATAGATATCTCGACAAAATCTGTAAACTATCATATTGATGAATCCTTTGCCAGTACAGATGAATACCAATGGTTAATTGAGAACGCACACTTATATGGCTTTATCATACGTTATCCCGAGGATAAGACCAGTATAACCGGCTATTCCTTTGAGCCATGGCATATACGTTATGTTGGAAAAGCTCTGGCTAAATACCTTTATGAGAATAATATGTGCCTTGAGGAATACTACAAATTCACGCCAAGCGAGGATTATAGTGAGAGCATAAATTATGATAATCTGGAGGAATACGGAATCAATCCGGATGATGTTAAGGTTCCTACAAAAGCACCGGTGAAAACACCGACGCCGACTCCGACTGAAACCCCGACACCCAGTGAAGAGCCAAGTGCCACTCCAACTCCTTCTGTAAAACCTACCAAGAAACCTGATAAGGTAACACCGACTGTGACAGCTACCCCGACACAAGAGGTAACAGAAACACCGGAGATTACACCTACCGAGGAGGTAACGCCGAGCCCTACGGATGCAACAAACGCACCGGCGGATGGAGATGCAGGTGGTGCAGATACGCAAACACCCTAGTATTAATTAACAGAATAATTATATCAAAAGCTTAGCTGCCAAGGGTAGAAAATACCTTCGGCAGCTTTTTATGTTATAGGAAGTTATCCTTCGGAAAACTGACGAAAAAAAGTAGCCTGCTAATAGCGGGGATGAGAAACAGACATTAGTAACACAAATTAATGGGAGAATAAAACAATAGAGAATTATAATGGTACAATGTCGTCAATAAGGATATATAAAGGTGCGACGAAAAAACTAGATAATAGCGAAGGTGAAGCACAAAGATGAATACAAAAAAATTTACCAGAATATGTATGATCTATTTGCTAAATAACCTGATTATAATATAATGGAGCTAATGGATGAATTATATTAATAGGAGTGGTTCTATGGATAATAAAAATGGAATGAATCTGTTTACTGAAATATATGGTTCTGAGAAGAAAGTAAAATTATTGCCTGTTATGTGCTTCTTTTTTATATTATTAGCTGGTTCGCTTACATTTATAAGCAATCCAACTTTAAAAGCAGCATTTGCAGCGATGGCAGTTTTGATAGCTCTAGGAGTTACAGTGTTTTCTATATATAGGATAATAAGGTTTTTTATATTAAGAAAACATAGGTAATTTAGGGCCGTAATCACAATACAGAATAACTTTGTGAATTTGGCAAGTGTAATATTGAGGACTTGACTTTTTATTTTTTAATAAAAAAAGTAGTGTTGAACTAAGCTTTAATTCTTTTATAAGTAATTTATTATTGGTTTAAAGTTATAAAGAGGTTTATATTATTTTGGGTGTAGGCGTTTTCATAAATCGGTAGATATTATTAAATGGTGGTGAATGGAATGAAAATAAGAGATGATTATACCTGCCCGCTAGAGATTGTTCATGATATTATCAAGGGCAAATGGAAAACTATTATTTTATTTCAGCTGAAGGATGGCCGTGTGCAGCTATCAAAATTAGAGAGGGATATTGTAGGCATCAGCCAGAAGATGCTCCTGCAGCAATTAAAGGAGCTGCAGGAATTCGGACTGGTGGAGAAGCAGGTTTCCACAGGGTATCCGCTGCATGTGGAATACTTTCTGACAGAAGGCCAGGGCAGAAAGATATTGGAAGCCATCACAATCATGCAGGAAATTGGCATTGATTATATGGTTTCACATGGTATGACGGATTTTCTCGATAAAAAAGGTATATGCTACAAGGCAGAAGATACCCACAAATAAGTGGGTAATTTACTTTGGAATTGAAACTGCTATAATTACTTCTATCAATAGGTAGAGGTGAACAGATATGAAAAGTGCATTACTTTTAATCGATATCCAAAATGATTATTTTGAAGGCGGAAAATGTCAGTTATATCACTCAGAGGAAGCAGCAGTACATGGAAGAGAGATATTGGAGGTATTTCGAAGAGAGAAGCTGCCGGTATTCCATGTACAGCATATCAGCGCCAATAAAGACGCCACATTTTTTCTTCCCGGGACAAAAGGAACAGAGTTTTATGAGAGCGTGGCTCCCTTAGTACAGGAAAAGGTTTTTATTAAACATAGTCCCAGTGCTTTTTTGCATACTGGTTTGGCTGAGGCACTTCTTGAACAGGGCATTGAACATCTTGTTATTGCAGGTATGATGAGTCATATGTGTGTTGATACAACGGTAAGAGCGGCACAGGAATACGAATTTTTGGTTACACTGATAAGCGACGCCTGCACTACAAAGGACTTGATATCAATGGATGGGGGAGTAATTCCTGCACAGACGGTACATGATGCCTTTATGGCAGCACTTAATAATACCTTTGCAAAGGTACTGGATACGAAGGATTTTATAACCCAATTCGAGAGTGCAGAATTAATGTAGGAACTGTAATGTACCAACACAGCAAACATATAGACAATTAAATGGGAATACACAGATAATTGAGAGGTTTGTTTTGGAGCGTTGCAGCGAGTTTGGCGCTTTTTCCGCTTTCTGAAACGGCTGTTGCCGCTTTAGTGGAATAGAGAACCAGGAGCTAAAGAACAGCTCCGACAACAAAGCGGAAAAACAAACCTCTCAATTATCGTCCGCTACCAATAGGTTTTTTCATGCATTTGTAATGAAAATCCCGAAGGTGCATATTGTATTGAATGGCTGATTAAAGTATAATAGAGAGGACATCATAAGTAGACCGAACGAAAATTACTATATATAAGGAAGGAGAATAAGAAATGAAAACGAAAACTATTGTTTTTCAAGAAGCAAATGATCTTTATGAGTTCAACCGCCAGGCAGAGAGGTGCAAGACGGATGTCAGAGTAAAGACCCAGAGCGGGACCTTCGATTTTGACGCCAAGACCCTCTTAGGACTTTTCTTTGCACTGAATTTACCTTCCATTGATGTTTATTATGAGGAATCGGAAACGGAATTTGATGAATATCTAAGCAGTCTGGAAGAAAACCCTGACACAGAAAATGCATAAAATAGGTTAATGGACTTTTCATTAATCCCGGAACTTTGAGATTGACAATTAAATATTTTTATACTATTATTATGAATTATAATATAATAAATATCACAAAAAAACTATGACGGAGAGAGTAGAAATCAGCGAACCTCAAAGCGAGCCGGGGAGAGTGAAAGCCTGGTACCAGTAGCGGATTTACGAAAATCACTCCCAAGTTGCAAGCCGAAAGCCTTCAGCCAGTAAGCCGAGCCGGTATCTGTCGTTAAAGAGAAGCATATCATGTTCCTTTTAGGGAAAACTCTAGAGGAAACGTATGTAAATAGGTGGTACAATGAAGCACGAATGCTCTCATCCTGTTTATGGATGGGAGCTTTTTTTATTCGTAAGGTAAGCTCGTCCCTTAGGTTAGTAACCTAGAGACAGGCTTGAGGCAAAATGGAAGTTAGATTATTTGTTATAAAGTGAAGGAGGATATCACATGTACGATAAGGTCTCTACGAATCTGAACTTTGTAGAACGTGAAAAAGAAGTACTGAAATTCTGGAAGAATGAAAAAATCTTTGAGAAGACCATTGAAGAAAGAAAAAACGGAAAACCCTATACCTTTTATGACGGCCCCCCGACAGCTAACGGAAAGCCACATATCGGTCACGTTTTAACCAGGGTTATTAAAGATATTATACCCAGATACCGTACTATGAAGGGTTATAACGTTTTAAGAAAGGCCGGCTGGGATACCCACGGATTGCCTGTGGAGTTAGAAGTTGAGAAAAAGCTAGGTCTTGATGGGAAAGAACAGATTGAAGAATACGGTCTTGAACCCTTTATCCATGAGTGTAAGGAAAGTGTATGGAAGTACAAGGGTATGTGGGAGGATTTCTCCGAAACTGTAGGATACTGGGTAGATATGGAAGATCCTTATGTTACCTATGATAACAACTTTATTGAATCCGAATGGTGGGCCTTAAAGCAGATTTGGGAAAAAGGGCTGTTATACAAAGGCTTTAAGATTGTACCCTATTGTCCGAGATGCGGAACACCTCTTTCCAGTAATGAAGTAGCAATGGGCTATAAGGATGTAAAAGAAAAATCCGCTATCGCCAAGTTCCGTGTAAAGGGAGAGGAAAATGAATACATTCTTGCCTGGACTACTACTCCCTGGACACTTCCTTCTAACGTAGCTCTTTGCGTGAATCCGGTAGAAACCTATGTGAAAGTCTCTGTAAACTTAAATGCCAAGGGAGATATCATAAAAGCGGACAGTGAAGACAGAGAAGCCGTAAGAACAGAGAAGTACATTCTGGCGGAAGCGCTTTTGTCTGTTATCGATGGTGAATATACCGTAGAAGAGACCTATGTAGGTACAGACCTTGAATATAAAGAGTATGAGCCTTTATTTGACTATGTAACGCCGGATAAGAAGGCTTACTATGTAACCTGTGACACCTATGTAACTTTAACAGATGGTACCGGTGTTGTTCATATTGCTCCTGCCTTTGGTGAGGATGATGCCAATGTAGGCCGCAGATATGACCTGCCCTTCGTACAGTTAGTAGACGGAAAAGGTGAGATGAAGCCGGAAGTAACAGATTTTGCCGGAATGTTCTGTAAAAAGGCAGATGAAGGGATTATCAAATTACTCGCTTCCAAAAACCTGTTATTTAAGACCTTAAAATTCGAACACAGCTATCCTCACTGCTGGCGTTGTGATACACCGCTTATTTACTATGCAAGAGATTCCTGGTTCATTAAGATGACAGAGGTAAAAGATCAGCTGGTAGCCAACAATAACACCATTAACTGGATGCCGGAGAGTATCGGACAGGGAAGATTCGGAGACTGGATTAAGAATGTTCAGGACTGGGGTATCAGCCGTGATCGTTACTGGGGAACACCCCTTAACATCTGGGAATGTGAGGACGGACACCGTCATGCTATCGGAAGCATTGAGGAGTTAAAGTCCATGTCTTATAACTGCCCGGATAATATTGAGCTTCACAGACCATTCATCGACGCGGTAACCATTAAGTGTCCGGAATGCGGTAAGGAAATGAAGCGAGTAAAACCCGTAATTGACTGCTGGTTTGATTCCGGTTCCATGCCTTTTGCTCAATGGCATTATCCATTTGAAAACAAGGAAATGTTCGATAAGAATTTCCCTGCTGACTTTATCAGTGAAGCGGTTGACCAGACCAGAGGCTGGTTCTATTCCCTGCTTGCTATCTCTACCCTGATATTTGAGAAATCCCCTTATAAGAATGTTATCGTTCTTGGGCACGTTCAGGATGAGAATGGACAGAAAATGTCTAAGTCCAAAGGTAATGCAGTGGATCCTTTTGAAACCCTCTCCGAACACGGAGCCGATGCAGTACGTTGGTACTTCTATGTTAACAGTGCCCTATGGCTGCCTAATCGTTTCCACAGCGGAGCAGTGACGGAAGGACAGAGAAAATTCATGGGAACCTTCTGGAATACCTATGCATTCTTCGTACTCTATGCCAATATCGATGAATTCGATGCTACAAAATATACCCTTGACTATGAGAAGCTGTCCGTTATGGATAAATGGATGCTCTCTAAGTTAAACACTCTTGTTAAGACCGTAGACAGTCACCTGGAAAGCTACCGTATTACAGAGGCAGCAAGACTCCTTGACGATTTTGTAGACGAGATGAGCAACTGGTATGTAAGAAGAAGTAGAGAGCGCTTCTGGGCAAAGGGAATGGAACAGGATAAGATTAATGCTTATATGACCCTCTATACTACTTTGGTTACATTAGCAAAGATATCTGCTCCTTTTATACCTTACATGACAGAAGATATCTATCGTAACCTGGTGGTGAAGATTGATAAAGAAGCTCCTCAGAGTATTCATTTGTGTGAATTTCCTTCCTATAAAGAGGAATATATAGACAAAGAACTTGAGAAGAACATGGAAGCACTCCTCGAAATCGTTGTATTAGGCCGTGCCTGCCGTAATACGGCAAATATCAAGAACAGGCAGCCTATCGGCACTATGTACGTTAAGGCTGATTATAGCTATCTTGATGAAAAGGGTGAAAAAGCAGAAGGTCTTCCTTCATTCTACCTTAATATCATTGAAGAAGAGTTAAATGTAAAGAAAGTAATCTTCACACAGGATGTCAGAAACTTTACTTCTTACAGCTTTAAACCTCAGCTAAAGACATTAGGTCCGAAGTTTGGTAAGCAGATTGGCGCGCTTCGTGGAATTCTTGCCGGACTTAACGGTAATGAAGCAATGGATGAAATCAATACTACCGGAAAGCTTAAAGTAACCATAGAGGGAACCGACAGCTACCTGGAAAAGGATGACCTGTTAATTGAAGCAGCTCAGACGGAAGGGTTTGTATCTGATTCCGATAAAGGAATAACTGTAGTTCTGGATACCGGCTTAACACCTGAATTGATTGAAGAAGGCTTTGTAAGAGAAATCATCAGTAAGATTCAGACCATGAGAAAAGATGCAGGATTTGAAGTAATGGATCACATTCTGGTTTATCATAAAGGGAATGAGGTCATCAAAGGAATCTTTGATAGAAATATGGCAGAGATCAAATCTGAGGTTTTGGCTGTTGAAGTCTTCGAAGACAGCAAGGGCTTTACGAAAGAGTGGAATATTAACGGTGAGAATGTAGTTCTTGGAGTAGTAAAGAAATAAATAGATCAAAAATGAGGCTGTTGTAAAAGGAGGTCCTGCTTAGCAGGATTCCTTTACAACAGCCTTTGTTTGCTTCGTACAGGATTAGTTAATACTGATCAGTTGTTTCCTGAGTGTTATCACTATTAAGATTATCTTCCATATGTTCGAGCTCATGTTTTCGCGAAAGAGCGAGGTTTACAAAGGCAGTATAGTCTTTTTTATAGAGCTTCTTAAGATCATCGGAATAGCCGCACATTACAGGCAGTGTGGTTGCTATTTTTTCAATCAGCTCTGTTGCAATAGCTGCTTTCGGAAAATTGATGGATATAGGTGATTTCATATCTTTAAAGTAGAATAGTATTTGATAGGACTTGCTTATAGTAATAAAGTGGGATTTATGCTTAACGGTATTTAAATGTACCCAGATTAAATCCCTGGTTGGATGAATTGCAAGAGGATGATTAATCTTGCCGATTATATAATCCGTGGTAATCAGTCCGGTGTAAGCCGCAGGTCTCAAGACGGACATATAGAGATAACGTTCGCCGGCTATTTCACTGTTAATACGATATTCAATATCTTCTGGATTGCCGATTTTTGCGAGCTTTTTATAAAAACCGGAATATTTGTAATTTATCTTAATTAAAAGCTGATAGATGAATACGGAGGCGGATATCAATAGTATTAACCCCATAACCAGGAAGAGAAACTGGTCGCCCAGACGTCCATGTTCTGTGAGGGTTACACAGATTTCAGGTATGCTCTCCCGTACTGTGGAAGGATCTACTTTGTAGGCTTTGCTCAGACTTGTAATCATTTCTTCATAAGCTTCCTGATGGTACTGGTCATCGCCTAGAGCTTGCAGGTTGGCTACTGCAGTTACAGAGCTTAATTCTTCATCGGACATATCAAGATAATCCTTTGGCAGCAGTGCCAGAAGATAACCGTCATCATAATAGATTATACCATACACCTGGGATAACTTTTCCTCACTGGTCTTAACGCCATTAACAGTATCATAACTGTAAATGGCATAATCCAGAAAATAAATATCGGCATTCTTTAACTGGAAGTAATATTTATCCTTCGCATAAAGGTCCTGAATTCCAGTAACGCTGGTTCCTTCTGCCAAAGGAGTAAATAAGGTGCTCCATTTCTCTGATTCGCTAAGGAAGCCTGCAAGGGCTATGAATACAAAGACAAGGCTTATAAACATAGGGCTCCATGCGTTTTTTCGAATGATTTTTCTTAAGTAGTTTTGTTCCATGTTAACCTCTTTTCTTCTTGGGAGGTCTATACCAACTCCCACCTATTTTACTTGCTTAAAGCAAGATACGCTTTTTTATTATACCATATTAAAATAAGGTTGTAAGGCAAATCGAGCAATTAGTAGGATATTACTATATCAATATGTACAGGTAAGATAGTATTGTAGTTGTATATGTGGACAAAATACCTTTATATGGCTGTTTTTATTGTCTTAAAGTTTTCTCTTGTGTAGCAGGTAATGCATAAGATATAATGTGAATAACTAAAAACGTTGGATTGGTGTTGCAGTACGAAAGAGAAATGCAGATGCTACCATGGTGCTGACAGATAGGAGGATATATGCAGGAATTTGATAAGAAGGAATTTATTAAGAATGTAGAAGAATATATCGGTGTATTTTTTCGAAGACCTATTGAAGATGCCACCAAACAGCAGGTATACCAAGGCGTGGCCTATACAGTAAAAAACATGATTATAGATGACTGGCTGGAAACGCATAAGGCTTATGAAGAGCAGGATTTAAAGACAGTTTATTACCTTTCCATGGAATTCTTAGTAGGAAGGGCTTTAGGAAATATGATTACCAATTTGAAAGCGGATTCATCCATCCGGGAGGTATTGGAGGAACTGGGTTATGACCTGGAAAATATAGAGGATGAAGAGCCGGATGCGGCTCTTGGAAACGGCGGTCTTGGAAGGCTTGCAGCCTGCTTTCTGGATTCCCTCTCCACTCTTGGCTACCCGGCTTATGGATGCGGTATCCGTTATAAATATGGGATGTTTGAACAAAGAATAGAAAATGGTTACCAGGTAGAGGTACCGGATAACTGGCTAAAGAATGGCAACCCCTTTGAAATTAAAAGAAGTGAATATGCCACTACCATTAAATTTGGCGGTTATGTAAGAATGATTCGGGATGAATTTGGTAATGACCGGTTTATACAGGAGGATTATCAGTCAGTCCGTGCAATTCCATATGATATGCCCATCCTGGGTTATGGGAACCATGTGGTGAATACTCTTCGTATCTGGGATGCAGAGGCCATTGACACCTTTAATCTGGATTCTTTTGATAAGGGAGAATACCAAAAGGCAGTTGAGCAGCAGAATCTTGCCAGGACCATCTGTGAGGTGCTCTATCCCAACGATAACCATATAGCCGGAAAAGAACTCCGCTTAAAGCAGCAGTATTTCTTTGTCTCAGCTAGTATCCAGAGGGCTGTGGCAAAGTACATGGAAGCACATGAGGATATTCATAAGCTTTATGAAAAGGTGGTCTTCCAGCTCAATGACACTCATCCCACGGTAACGGTTCCGGAATTAATGAGAATACTTCTTGATGATTACTATCTTGGCTGGGAGGAAGCTTGGGAAATTACATCAAAGACCTGTGCTTACACCAATCACACAATTATGTCGGAAGCACTTGAGAAATGGCCCATTGACCTGTTTAAGAAGCTTCTGCCCAGAATCTATCAGATAGTAGAAGAGATTAACCGCAGATTTATTATGCAGATTCTCTCAGAATACCCTTCTGAAGCAAAGAAGATAGAGAAGATGGCTATTCTTTATGACGGACAGGTAAGAATGGCTAACCTTGCTATTGTGGGAAGTTTTTCTGTAAACGGTGTGGCTAAACTGCATACAGAGATATTAATGAAACAAGAGTTAAAGGATTTCTATGAGATGTTTCCCTGGAAATTCAACAATAAGACAAATGGTATTACCCAACGAAGGTTTTTGCTTCACGGCAATCCCCTCTTAGCCTCCTGGATAACCGGGAAAATCGGAGACGGCTGGATTACAGACCTCTCTCAGATGGAGAAACTGTTGCCATATATAGAGGATGAACAAAGCCGAAAAGAATTCATGGAGATTAAGTACAAGAATAAGGTAAGGCTTGCAGCCTATATCAAGGAAAAGAACGGGATTATAGTAAATCCGGATTCAATCTTTGATGTGCAGGTAAAAAGACTTCATGAATATAAAAGGCAGCTTCTTAATATTTTGCACGTAATGTATCTGTATAATCAGCTCAAAAGTAATCCTGAGATGGAATTCTATCCGAGAACCTTTATCTTTGGCGCTAAAGCATCTGCCGGTTATGAAAGAGCAAAGGCAATTATTAAGCTTATAAACAGTGTGGCTGAGGTTGTAAATAACGATGAAACCATACAGGATAAAATAAAGATAATATTTATAGAGAATTACAGGGTATCCAACGCAGAGATCATTTTTGCCGCAGCCGATGTATCTGAGCAGATATCAACAGCCAGTAAGGAAGCTTCCGGTACCGGCAATATGAAATTTATGTTAAACGGCGCGTTAACACTTGGAACTCTGGACGGAGCCAATGTAGAGATTGTAGAAGAAGCAGGAGCAGAAAATGTTTTTCTCTTTGGCCTTCATTCTGATGAAGTAATCGAGTATGAACAACATGGAGGATACAGCCCAAGAGAACTGTATAATTCCGATAAGGATATGAAACGTGTGGTAGACCAGCTGGTGGATGGAACTTACAGTACGGATAAGTCATTATTTGCAACGCTTTACGATTCTTTGCTGGCAGGAAGAGGGGGAGAACCTGCTGACAGATATTTCATCCTAAAGGATTTTAAGTCGTATTTAGAAGCCCAGAAAGAGGTTGAGAAAGCGTATCTTAAGAAAGAGAGCTGGGCAAGGGCAGCCATGAGAAATACTGCTAAGTGCGGAAAATTCTCATCAGACCGGACAATTGAAGAGTACGTTAGAGACATCTGGCACCTAAATAAAGTACACTTATAAAATCAGGAGGCACATATGAAAAAAGAGAAGAAGATACGATTTACCCTAAGGCTTAAGTTAATTATCATTACGTCCGTATTATTGATAATACCTTTATCAGTTGCTATTATCACCGGATATTTCGTATCAAAGGGAGAACTGGACGATAAGGGAAAAGTTATCTTAAAGAATAGTGTCCATCAGGCAATGATGATGATAGAGGATAAGAAAAAAGCAGTGGAAGCAGGTTATATTTCTGCTGAGGATGCACAAGAAGCTGTTAAACAATATTTGCTTGGGGAAAAAGACAGCGAAGGAAAGCGTCCCATTAATAAGAATATCAATCTTGGAGATAACGGGTACTTTTTTGTATACGATGAAAAAGGTCTTGAAGTAGCTCATCCTTCATTGGAAGGACAGAATGTATGGGAGACGAAAGATAAGAGCGGAAGCGGAGTGTATATTGTACAGAAGCAAATCAAGACTGCCATGTCAGGCGGGGGATATGTTACCTATACATGGACCCTGCCCGGCAGTGATACCCTTGGCAAGAAGATTACATATCAGGAATATGATAAAGACTGGGGATGGATTGTTGCGGCAGGCACCTACATGAATGACTTTAACCAGGGCTCCTATAATCTCCTGAAAATGCTCCTGATTGTAATGGGAATAGCCTTGGTATCCGGTATTGCGGTTATCATTCTTTTTGCCGCTCACATTGCAAAACCTTTAAAAACAATCAGCAATACCCTGGATCAAATGTCAAAGGGAAATCTGTCCCTGACGGAAATCCATGTTAAGAATAAGGATGAGATTGGTGCGTTGTCTCAGGCCTATAATACCATGTTAATGAATATCAGGCGTTTGATTGGCACAGTGAAGGAGTCCTCCAAAGAAGTTATGGATTCCTCGGACTTCCTTACTAAGATAACCGATGAAACAAAGAGAGCAATCAATGAGGTTGCAATAACGATTCAGGAAGTGGCCCAGGCAGTTGGAGATGAGGCCATGAATACCCAGTCGGCATCGGACAAAGTAGGAATGCTGGCCGAAGGAATTGAGGCAGTAGCAGAGGAAGCCTTCTCGACGGATGATATGGCTGAACGGACCAGCAGCTTAAGCCGGGATGGTATCGGTGTGATTGAAGACCTTATGAAAGCCAATAATAAGGGGAATGAAGCAATTTCTGAAATTGGAAGAGCAACCATACAGGTAAAGATGAGTACTGAAAAAATAAGTGTAATTGCCGAAACCATAACTCAGATTGCAGGACAGACCAATTTGCTTGCTTTGAATGCATCTATTGAGGCCGCCAGAGCAGGGGAAGCCGGTAAGGGCTTTTCAGTAGTTGCGGATGAAATCAGAAAACTAGCGGAAGAATCCAATAAATCCGTGGAAGAGATTAAAGGAATCATCAAAGAAATTCAGGATTATGCTGTAGTATCCACTGCAACAATGGAAAAGGTTGAGGCTGTGGAAAAAGAACAAAACCTGGCTGTAGATAGTACGAGAAAAGCTTTTGAAGAAATTCAGGATGCCTTAAAAGAGTTGGTCGATCATGTAGAGAAAATTAATAAAGAGAGTAATTCCATGAGAAATGGTAAAAATGAAATTATAAGAATCATGGGAGATATTACAGATTCAACCCAGGAGACATCAGCTGCGGCTGAAGAAGTATCTGCATCCTCTGAAGAACAGCTTGCACAAATGGAAGAAGTTATGACGCAAACGAATAAACTAAAGGAATTATCCACCCGGTTATTAGAGGAAGTTAATCAGTTTGAATTATAGAAGAAAAGCAAAAGAAAAATAAACGAAGCTGAATAAAGAAATCATTTCTGGTGACAATATATCTAGAGGTGATGATAATGAAAAAACATAGCTTAGCTGAATTTTTCAAAAGCAAAAGCTTTTATGTGTTATTGGGTGTCGGCGCATTAGCTATCATTGCTATAACGGTAGTCAGCCTAAATCAGCCCTCAGGAAAAGGCGGAGGACAAAATCTAGCTGATTTAAATGAGCCCAACAAGAATGTAGCAGATGGCGGCTCTCTTGGAGCTACAGACATTCCTGATAACACAACTCCCTCGGACACTGCTAAAAATGAGACTGGCAGTTCAACCGACGGAAAGCAAGAAGCCAAGGTAACCCCAACTGAACCAGGTGGTACCGGAAAAGATTTAGAGGGTTCAGAAGTTACGGATGACCCTAATTTAAAGAATGCAGAAGCTGATAAGGCAAATCAAACCGCTGCTGCTGACAAGGGTAAGAAAGAAGAAACCGCAAAGGCATCTGATGAAACAAAGCAGGTTTTAAACCCGGATACTCTGTATTTTGACACAGAAAAAGGTTTATCCTGGCCTATTAACGGTGACGTACTGTTAAACTACAGCCCTGACAGAGTAATTTATTTCAAGACCTTAGAGCAATTTCGCTGCAATCCTGCTGTTGTGATTCAAGCGAAAGAAGGAGCTGAGGTAACCAATGCAGCTACAGGTATAATCACTTCTATAACAAAGGAAGATGAAACAGGTGTTACTGTGAAAGTTAACATCGGAAGCGGTTACAGCTTGGTATACGGCCAGCTTGAGGAAAACAAAGATCTGAAAGTCGGCGATGTAGTTGAAAAAGGTGCTGTTCTTGGGAAAGTTGCAAAACCTACAATGTACTATTCTGTTGAAGGCAGCAACCTTTATTTTATGGTAGAAAAGGACAGTGAGACCGTAGATCCTACGTCCTTGTTAAAGAAATAAAACGAATAAGAACAAGAAAGGCTGCTCTTACCGGGTTCAGCCTTTTTTTGTGCTGCTTAATGGGTAAAAGCCGTTTCAAAAGGAACAATTACCTGCTCCGGGAATATAATAATAGCAGGAAAGCAGTTATTGGTGATTATCAACGAAACAGGTAAGAGAGTCCGAGCGGAAAAGACCATATTACATATCTAAAAAATTCGCAGCCGAACTTCTCATACTTTAAGTCTTCACCTTGAAAAGCACAAATATATTCGGCTGCTTGACATAGATATGCAAAAAGGTGGGCGAGCGAAAATTTTTTTTGCCGCCCATTTTTTGATAAGCTTGACTTATGGATAGCTATGTGTATAAAATGATATGCATAGATTTCTACGACAAGGAAACGAATATGGATAAAAATCAACAAACCCCTAAAACAAACTTATTAAAAAAGATACTTCATATATATTCTAAAACCTTAAAGATAATCCTAAGAAATATTCTATATCTGATAGCAGGACAGGTAATATTGATGGGAATCGCTTATTTTCTGCTTTTTCCTTTCATTAATATGATTATAGATGATACTCTCAGGCTGACTGGCTACAGCTATATCACAGCGGGCAACCTCTTTCGGTTTCTAGTGCATCCGATTACAATCCTGATGCTGCTTCTTTTATTTATCGTTATTGGTATCTTCCTGACCCTTGATATATTATTTCTGATTACCTTTTTTTCGCTGACCGAAAGAGAACAGAAATTAAAAGTTGTTATGCTGGCAAAGCTTACGATCTACCGCCTTTTTTATTGTATAAAAAAGGGCAGAATGACCGCCTTGTTTACTTCCTGGGTTCTGACGGTAATAAGCAGTGTCCCATTTCTTATGTTCGCGGTCTGGCGTTTTCGGAATTTTAAATATTATATGGAGGAAACCCCCAGCCGATATCTCTTCTTTGGAGTCTTTGTTTTGGCTATTGGTATGCTGCTGTTCCTTTATTTTATCGGTCCATACTATTACCATAGCCTTTTAACCGAGCGAAACGGCTTGTTAACTGTGAGCAGAAAAGATATAAGGCCTCACGAACGAAGAAATCTCCTGATTTCTATTGGCGGATGGAATACGCTGCTGGCTGCTTTTCTCTTCCTGATTTATATGTTTACTATGGCCATGACTGCGGTTCTGGTATCAGGCTTTTCAGACCGGCTGGAGGCGACCTCTACCTTTATTGAGGTTTATGACCGTATGAGTGTCTATCTTGCACTGGTGATTTTTGTATTTGGTATTACCTCCAATATGGCATTGATTTCTTACACCTTTCATCGACACAGAAAGCTTAAAATTAATGGGCATGAAGAAGCGGAGGATTTCTTTAAGCCTGCCTATTCTTATAAAAAAATAATATACTTTTTAATTATTACTCTGTTTACCATAAATGTGTACTACTTTTATCAGGTGGTTCACAATGGTTCTGCTTTTGACTATATGAACCTGCAGGATGTTAAGGTCACCTCCCATCGAGGTTATTCTCATTCTGTACCGGAGAATACCCTTATGGCCGTCACAAAAGCAATTGCTGAGAAAGCCGATTATGTAGAAGTGGATATAAGGGTAACCAAGGATGGAGAACTGGTACTTTTACATGACCCCAGTCTTAAGCGGACAACCGGATATAATAAGTTCATCTGGGAGGTCCCATATGAAAAAGTCAGTCAGCTGGATGCAGGCAGTTGGTTTGGAGAGGAGTTTGCCGGTACAAAGATTCCTACATTAAAGGAGCTCTTTGAGCTTGCCAAAGGACAGGTAAAAATTAATATGGACCTGAAATACCGGAATGACTCCGAGGACCTTGCAAAGAAGGTAGTAGCTTTAATGAAAGAATATGACATGGAAAAGCAATGTGTCATTACTTCCACCAGTATTCACTGTTTAAAGCAGGTAAAGGAGGAAGACTCGGATATCAGGACGGGACTTATCACTTATGGCATTTACGGAGGAATAATTAAAAATAAAGCAATTGATTTCTTTAGTATGAAAGCAAGTCTTGTTATAAAGAATACAGTAAATGAAGCACATAAAAACGGCAGAGAAGTACATGTCTGGACTGTCAATACCAAAAGTGAAATTGAAAGATTAAAAAGAATCGGCGTGGATAATATTATAACAGATAATCCGGCTTATGTAGTAAAAGTGCTTAAGAATAATGAATCGGATAAATTTCTTACCACCTTGTTAAAAATCATAAAAGATTGAATTATACAGTTATTTCTATTGACTGTTAGGCCAGAAAATAATACTATAGTAATAAGAATTAGTTTCGTAAGGGTTAGTAGGGCTAAGGAGGAGACAATATGAGTGAAGAGACAAAAGAGCTGGCAGCAAAGCTATTCAATGGTGTTTGGGCTTTGATGGATAAAGAGGGTAGGACGGAAGAGGAAAATTACCTTATGGTTCATATGGCCCATGCATCTTTATATCATTGGATGCAGGTGGGAACACCTCATAACATCTATGTGGGAGAATGGCAAATATCAAGAGTATATGCACTCCTTGGCAACTTTGATTCTTGTTTATACCATGGTAAGAGAGCTTTGCAGTTATGTGAGGCAAATGGCTTTACAGGCTTTAATTTAGCCTATGCTTATGAGGCCTTAACAAGGGCTTATCTGGTAAAGGGCAATAAGAGTGAATGTACAAAATATCTGGAGCTTGCTTTAAGAGAAACAGAAAAAGTGACCGAAAAAGAAGATAAAGAACTTCTTGCAAAGGATTTGGACGAGCTTCAGAATAAGATCATAATTCAATTTATGAATTAGAAATCAGAGAAGGAATATATTCAGGCAGGGCCATAAAAGCCCTGCCTTTTGTATGCGTAAATTTAGGACGATATTTTTATATAATATGGATTTTGTGCAATTGTGGAAAGTAGCAATGGACATTATAATAGATGTAACTTATGACAAGCAGAATAGAAAGAGGTCTTTGTCCAATGAACAGATTAAGAAACCAGCTGAACCGAATTGATACCATATTTAACCGTATGATAGCCTGTTTTGTTATTCTGGTTGTAATGGTAGTGTTGATAATAGGAGGAGTATTAACGATACAGTTCTCTTATAACTACAACCGGAAAATAGAAGAGTTGGAGCAGTACCGTCTGGAGTATCTGGAGCATAAGATCAATAATTTATTTGAAGAATCGAATCGGATTATTCAGGAGATTACTAGTTTGGGCAATAAGGACAAGGAGATTCAAAGTTTCTTGTATCACCCAATGAAGAATGATTTCTTCAAGGCAGTTAACCTATTGAAATATTTGCAGACACTAAGTACTCAAAATGATTCCTTTGTATCAAGCCTCGAGCTTTATGTTCAGAATAATGATGTTTGGATATCTACTTTTACCGGTATTAATTATACGGACGAGGATTCTAAGAAATTCAAAGCAGAGCTTGATATCTTTGGTTCAGAAGTACAGTTTCAGGGAAGTAAAAGATGGGTTTCGGACCGGGTTATGAAGTACAGTATGAGAGAAATACCAGTGTTTTCTGTTACCTCTGGATACCCCCTCTATACAGAGGAGGAATCCAGATACAAGGGATATGTAATCGTTAATATAAAGAAGGAGGTCTTACAGGAGCTATTACAGGATTACCTGACAAGAGGACTGGATGCTGTAGCTATTATAGACAGCAAGGGGAATGTTATTGATGCGGAGGGAAATGTAGCAGGCTTTCAGGCTTTTAGGAATAGTAACAAAAGTTATATGGATGAGCTTCTCCTGGGAAAGGTGAAGAATAATTTTTATACGGTAAAAGACCATATTGTTATGAGTCAGCCGGTTTCCATGGGAGATTGGACGATTGTCAATCTCGTCTCCACCAAAGAATACTTTGATGAGACAAGGGCAATTCAGACCAGGATTGTGATTATCTCCTTGCTGGTTGTTCTGTTCGGTATGATACTGTCCTACTGCTTCGCCAGAAAATTATATAAGCCTTTCCATACGGTTATGAGCAGATTACTAAAAGCGAAATTAAATAAAAAGGCGAGAGAAAATGAATACTACTACATAGACCGGGCAATGGAAGAGCTCTATGACAAAGCAGTAGAAAAAGAAAAAGTGCTAAATGACAATAAAAACATTATAAAAAGTGATTTTGTTGTCAGACTTCTTACAGCTAAGCTAAGCGATAAGAAATCCATGGAGGATAAGCTGAAGTTCCTGGGATATTCCAGCGAGTATACCTGGAACTATGTTCTTATGATAAAAGTCCATCCAAAGATATATAAAAATCTGGATGAAATCGGGAAAAATCTAATTATATATAATATGATAAATTATTTTGATAATTACAAAAACGAGTCGTTGCAGTGCTTATCGGCTGATTTGTTTGATGGGAAGGTCTGTGTAATTGTATCGGAAATAGGTCCTGGAAAAGAAGAGTTAAAAGCCCTCAGAAATAAATTCACCGATTATATGATGATGAACTTTTCTATTAATCCTATTATATTGCAAAGCAGTAATTTTGAGGAGCTGGGCTCAGCTCACGAGGCATATCTTAGCCTATTAAAACTATCGGAATATATATACTTTCTTCCCAGGGCGTATTTTATTGATGCAAATGAGCTGGGAGACAGGCTGAAAGAACAAAGGAAGACCATGGACTGTCATTATGAAACCTTCAGTGAAGCTCTGGTTAACAGAAACCTTGAGGTTATCAACAAAATATTAAAGGATTTTATAGACGAGGCCAGTTCCCTGTCCGTGGCAACAAATTATTTGAATGGTGCTGTCTTAAAGTATTTATTTATCTACAACTATTACATGAGAGATATTATGAAGGGGAAGAACAATGAAACAGAGCATTTTAAAGATTTTAACGACCAGTATGATGTGGAAGATTTCTATTATTGGTTCATAAGCCTGATAGAGAACACCTTTGATGAATTGAAGAAAGTAGAAAGTAATCCATCCCAGACGGTAGCGGACTTGATAGAAAAAGTTATTATGGAGAATCTGGAAGAAGAACTTTCCTTAGAATTTATTGCAGAGAAGGTCTTCCTAAGTCCCAAATATATCAGCCGCATCTTTAAAGAGGAAAAGGGTATCAATATCACGCAGTTTATTACGGATTGTAAGCTGAAAAAGGCTGCAAAGCTCCTTATAGAATCCAATATGCCTTTAGATGAATTGATAAAAAAGATTGGCTTTGGCAGTTCCAACTATTTTATTAAGAAGTTCAAGGAGAAATATTCCGTCACACCGGTTCAGTACCGACGCAATTCCATTATGTAATAAACGGCTATGTAGAAAATGAAAGACTGTAAAAGAGAGCTGCTTTAAGTTTCTGTCCTATGAAAATTCAATTAATATTAAATCCTAGATTAAGTTATGCAAAGAATTGTTATAAAAATTAGAAGAGGCGGCCTGGTTTCTATGATACGCCAACTGAAAGACATTTGTCAGAGCTGTATGTGTAAAACGAACAACCTATGTACGATTAACATATACAAACCCGCTATGAGTCTGGAGGCATGGTAAAAGGAAACCAGGCTGCTTCTTTTATTTTTAGGAGTATAATTTTGACGTCAAATTTTTGATTTAATAGTCCTTAAAGCCGCCATTAAACAATAGTAAAGAACGTTTCGTGGAAATAATGAGTAAAAGCAGAAATTTTACCATTCCATATAGCTCTGCGAAAAGAGATACTTCAGGAAATTCTGCCCGGATGGGGAATATTTTCAATTGAGATTCATTGTGATTCCCTCTATGATGGGGGTGTAACGTTACTGAGTAAAAAGAGAGGAGGTTGAAGATGTTTTTTAAGAAATTAAAAAAATACAGGGTTGAATTAAAAACTAACATGTGGTTGTATCTGATGTTCTTGCCGGTCTTTCTCTGGTATGTGCTATTTTCTTATTTGCCCATGGGCGGTATGGTCATCGCATTTCAGAAGTATGACATTGTAAAAGGAATATTACATAGCTCCTGGGTTGGATTGAGAAATTTTAAGATACTGTTCGATGATCCATATTTTTTCCGTTTGTTTCGTAACACGCTTCTAATGAATGTATATGGAATAGTTTTTGGTTTTCCACTGCCTATTATATTAGCCATTGCTTTTAATGAAATACGCAGAAAGAGATTTAAAAAAATCACGCAGACAATCAGTTATCTGCCTTATTTTATATCTTCCGTAGTCGTTATGTCCATGGTAATACAATTTGTTTCAACAACAGGATTAGTGAATGTATTCCTAAACCATCTGGGAATCAAAAGTATTTTCTTTTTGCAGGAGGCCAAATATTTTCGGACTATCTTTATCAGCACGGGAATCTGGCAGGGAACCGGCTTTGGAGCCATTATCTACATGGCAGCACTGGCAGGTATCTCAAATGACCAGTATGAAGCGGCAACCGTAGACGGAGCGGGGAAATTCCAGAAGATGCTCTATATTACCTTGCCGGGACTTGCACCTACCATTGTAATTATGCTGCTGATTAATCTGGGTTCCATCCTAAACGTTGGTCACGAGCGTATCATTCTGCTTTACAATCCTTCTATTTATGAAACTGCGGATGTTTTTAATTCCTATATCTATAGAGAAGGCATTTTGAATAGAAGATACAGTTATGGTCAGGCAATGACCATCTTCCAGAATGTTATAGGCTTTGCCTTAGTGTATACGGCAAATAAGATAACCAGGAAATTAGACGGAACTACCCTGTGGTAATAATTGGTGTATTTTCTTACCCTTATTTATACACAGGAGCCAAGAGTGAAAAACAAATCTTTCACTCCCCTTAATTTAAGATGCGTGGATTAGCACACTTCATTGGTGCTAGATTAGCACGCAGATGGGAGCCAATTATGAAACAAAAAATGGGTATCAGTGAAATTGCTTTTGTGAGTGTATGCTACATTATTATTTTATTTGTATGCGTCGTTACACTCTATCCCTTTCTTTATCTGATATCAGCATCCTTAAGCTCGGCTGCCAGTGTTATGCGAAACGAAGTATTTCTGATACCAAAAGACTTGACGGTTAGAGCCTATACGGTGGTACTTAAATACAAGGGAATCTGGACAGCCTACGGAAACACAATATTTTACACCGGAATCGGCACTTTACTTAGTCTGGGGTTAACGATTCTGGCAGCTTATCCACTCTCCAAGGAAAGGTGGGCACCCAGAAAGCTTATGAGCTTGTTTGTGGTATTTACTATGTGGTTTAGCGGCGGTATGATACCTTTTTACCTGGTTATGCGCAGCCTTCACTTATTGGACAGTCGTTTGGGGATTTTGTTATATCCTGCTATCAGTGCATTTTATGTTATTATTTTCCGTACACATTTTCAAAGTCTTCCGGTATCCCTTGAAGAGTCGGCAAAACTAGAGGGAGCAAATGACTTACAGATACTAGTTAAGATTCTGGTGCCCTTATCAAAGCCTATCATGGCAGCCGTAGCGCTTTATTATGCGGTCAGCCGTTGGAACTCTTACTTTTGGGAGATGCTCTTATTAAATGATGATAAGAAAGTACCGGTACAGGTGCTGCTGCAGCGAATTATTATATCCAGTCAATTGGGGCAGGATATAGCAAAGGCATTGTCTCCCGGCGAGGCAACCATACCGACTACTATAAAATTTGCGGCGATTATGGTAACTACAGTGCCTATAATCGTAATTTATCCCTTTCTGCAAAAGTATTTTGTAAGCGGTGCTTTAGTGGGCAGTGTAAAGGAATAAACAGCAACAACGCAGGCTTGCCTGCGATATATAAAAGTAAAATTTAAGAGGAGGATTTGTATGTTATTACAAAAAGCAAAAAAATGTATCAGTTTGGTTCTGGTATTGGTGCTTGCAGTCGGCATGCTTGGGGGATGCGGCAAGGACACAAAGAAAGAGAAGTCAGGAAATACGAACACGGCAGTAAATGTTACTTCAGAACCTAAGAGCAGTGAACCGGTGGAAATCTCCATGTTTCTGCCCAGCCGTCTGCCCGAGGCAATCTATAACAAAGACACCTTGACCTTTAAGACCCTGGCAGAAAAACTGAATATTAACCTAAACATTGAATCCGTTGTACAAAGCGAAGCAAAGCAAAAATTCAGTGTAATTGTCTCTTCCGGTGATTATCCGGATGTCATGGCAGGTACGGTAGGCGATGTAAATACCTTTGGTATGTCAGGCGCTTTCATGCCACTGGATGATCTGATCAATCAATACGCACCCAATATTAAGAAGTATCTGGTAGAGAATAAAGAAGCCATGGCGCAGTGCGTTGGCAGCGACGGTAAAATATATGGAATCCCCATGTTATCTGCAATTCGTACGGCAATGGGATATAATATCCGTATGGATTGGTTAAAGAAGCTGAACTTAGAGGTTCCGGTTACCGTGGATGACTGGTACAAAGTTCTGACCGCCTTTAAAACAAATGATTTAAACGGACATGGTGCCGGTGATGTTACTCCATTGATTCTAGACCGTGCTTGGGAAAATTATTTTATGAATTTTGCAGATGCCTGGGGAATAGAGCTTAACGGCAATAATGATTATTGGATGATAAAAGACGGTGAAGTAGCTTTTGCGCCTATTCTGCCGGAAGCAAAGGAATTCTTGGGTACTATGGCAAAATGGTATAAGGAAGGACTTATTGACAGCGAATTTATAACAAGAGAAGACACCAATAACTACCATATCTTAAACAACAAAGCAGGTGCTACCTGTTATTGGACCGGATATATTGCAGGACAGAATACCAATGCCGAGGTTCTGAAAAATGATCCAAATACGAATTGGCAGGTTATACAGCCTCCGGTATTAAAGGCAGGAGATGCACCAAGAACTTACAGCCAGCAATCTTCTATTGTTGGTTTCTCCTGGGCAATATCAAGTTCAGCAAAAAATGCAGAAGATATTATTAAGATGTTTGACTATGTTTACAGTGATGAAGGCTCTCTGCTCTTTAATTTTGGTATCGAAGGTGACAGCTATGAGATGGTAAATGGCGCACCTCAATATACGGATAAGGTAAATAACAGTGAAGGCGGCCGTGTTAACTGGCTGCGTGCCAACGGGTTACAGGCATTAATCGGTATGAGACAGATGCCGGAATATGAAGCAGCCTCCTGTGCAAATGATGATGTAAAAGCACAGCTCTTTAACTATATTGACAACAATTATTTTTATCCTTATAACCCCACTTTAACTTTAACAGCAGCAGAACAGGAAATCTACGATGTTAAGATGAGTGCTATTAAGACCTACGTAGATGAAGAGCTTCTTAAGTTCTTTATCGGTTCAAGACCCATTGAAGAGTTTGATGATTTTGTTTCAAGGGTAAAAGAGTTAGGTATTGATGAGATGACGACTTTAAAGAAACAGTCCTATGACAGATATAAATCCGTAGCAGAATAAGAATAGCATAGAAAGAGCTGTTGCATTTAAAATCTGCAGCAGCTCTTTTGCGCAGTAAGAATACTGAAAAACGAGCTTAAATATATAAATCGATGTATAAGAAAGCAAAAAGACATTCGTACAAAGAACACAGAATTTACAGTGAAAACAGAAAGGGGAAAAGATGTTAAGGTTTGGTACTGGTGGATGGAGAGCGATTATAGGAGATGAATTCACAAGGGATAACATAGAATCACTTGCGCAAACCATTGCAAATTACATAAACAACCAGGCAGATACAGTGAAACCTGCCGGATTCGTTATAGGGTATGACAGACGGTTCCTCTCCCAAAGGGCAGCGGTATGGATGAGTGAGATTATTGCAGCAAACGGTCTGAATGTTTATCTGATAAATGAGGTGGCACCAACACCTCTCATTATGTATACCATTGACAGCTATGGCCTTACATATGGATTAGCCGTAACAGCAAGCCATAACTCATCGGATTATAACGGTGTAAAATTCTTTGTTGACGGAGGGAAAGATGCCCCACAGGAAATAACAGACCAGATAGAGACAGAGTGGAACCGGTTGATGCCGGACGAGATTAAAAGGGTAGAGTATGAAGCGGCAAAGAGTCTAGGTAAAATACAGATTATAGATCCCTTTAACAACTATATAGATAATATTCTAGGTAGTATTGAATTGGAGAAAATCAAGGAAAGACGCCTGAAAGTTTTAATTGACCCTATGCACGGGGTATCCAGAACCTGTCTTGCCGCAGTGCTGGTATCCGCGAGGTGTCAGGTAGATGTTATTAACGACCGTCATGACCCATTATTCGGAGGAAGGCTTCCGTCTCCCTCTGCCAATACATTAAACAAGCTAAAGGATATGGTAGTTGAGAGAGGGTATGACCTAGGGATTGCCACAGATGGAGATGCGGACCGGCTTGGTATCATCGATGAATTGGGTAACTTTATTCATCCGAATGATATACTGGTGCTTTTGTATTATTATCTGCTGGAATATAAGCAGATAAAGGGCAGTGTTGTCAGAAATATTGCTACCACACACCTCCTTGACCGTATTGCAGCGGATTACGGCCAAGCTTGCTATGAGGTTCCGGTAGGGTTCAAACATATCAGCAGCGCCATGGAAGAATATCAGGCTATAATCGGTGGAGAGAGCAGCGGTGGTCTGACGATAAACGGGCGTATCCGTGGAAAGGATGGAATCTTTGCAGCAGCTTTAATGACGGAGTTAATTAGTGTAACAGGAAAAAATCTGTCCGGTCTGCTAGAGGAAATACATAACCGCTATGGTCAGCTATGGTCGGAAGAGCGGGATTACTCCTTCTCGGAAAGAAGAAAGAAAGAACTGTACCGTATTTTATTTGAAGAAAAGAAACTTCCGGCTTACTTAGAATCGGTAAAGCACATCAGTTACCTGGATGGTGTTAAAGTCTACTTTCAAAATGACGGATGGATTATCGCACGTTTTTCCGGGACAGAGCCGGTACTTCGTATATTTGCAGAGATGGAGTCAAAGGAGGAAGCTATTCAGGTAGTAGAGCAGATGGAAACATTCTTAGAATTAAATCAGGTAAAAGCAGCCATATAAGGGGGAGGTGACCGATATGAGGATGGAAGAAAAAATTAATTATTATGCAGAGCAGCTGGCACAAATAAAGAATCAAAAGGAAGGAATCTGCAGACTGCCGGGAGACACCTACTTCCTGGAGGATGGCAGTATCTTATGCTTTCCCCGAAAAGAGGGAGATAACCGCTTTCCTTATGGAGTGCAAGGGTTCAATTTCTGGGCCTATGCTTCCGGATATATGCATGCAAACGATGGATTATTTTCCCCCTTTCTGCGTGCAAATGAAGGACAGGAGCCTAAAATTGCATTTTTTGCAGGCTGGAAGGGCGATTATCAATATGATGTGCTCTCACTGTTAGCAGTACCAAGGCTAGAGGAAACAAAATTTAGAGAGGTGATAAGGTATACTATTTTTACGAGTAACTGTGCCTATTATATTACAGAAGCCAGACAGATGAGGTTCACCCTTCGGGTATTTACAGATGAAAGTAAAAAAATGTACTTTACCGTACTGCTTCAAAATCTGGGGGAAAAAGAGCAGGAACTTTATTTGTCTCCCTATTTTAACCCTTTCTTAAGCAATAGTATTTATGAGAATTCTGAGCATAGGTGGTTTCGAAAAGGAGAGTATAAAGCAGTTTCTGGGAAACCGGGGCAGTTTGTTTTCTCTATTAATGAGGATTTATCCCGCACCAGGTCTGTTACGAATTATGGCATCCTGGAACAGGAACTGATTCTCTCAAAAGGCTGCTGCTTGCAAAAACAGGAGGCGACAACTTCCAGATATCAATATGTAGGCGGAATCTACAGCAGTTTACACACCGCAGAAGCTTTAAAAGAAGGAACCTTTCAAAAGCAAATTCATACTACAGCCTTTAACGATGTCGCTGTAGCCGGAGAGTTACTGCATTTTCTGGTTCCTGCCGGTGAATCCCTGCGGGCGGAATTTGCTCTTGGCTATAGCATTCATTCAAGTTCTCCGGCTGACCTTGACAGGTTAGCAGAGGAAACGAAGCCTGTTCAGACGGATGAACGGCTGGGGTTAAACTTCAAGAAGGCAGAGAAAGAAGAAAAGTCCTTGCAAGCTGAATTTGGATCTGTTTTAGCAGAAAAGCTTAATGACAGAGCTCTAGAAATAAGAGAATTTACAGGAAGAACCTTTACCTATTTCTTTCAATATTTAAAGCAGCAGGTGACATTCTGCTCACTAATAAAAGGATATGTCCAGTTAGCAGAGAGTTCATTAATAGGGATACGGGATGTGTTTCAGGCCTTGGAGGGGATGCTCTATTATAACCCGGAAGCTGCCAAAGTTAAGATATTAGAGGCGTTAAGCTTTATAGGGCCGAATGGAAGATGCCCAAGGCAATATTCCCTTCCTTCAGGCAAAGATGTAGCGCCGGCTATGGATCTTAGGGAGTTTATTGATCAAGGAGTCTGGGTTATTAATACGTTAATCTCCTATTTAAAGTTTACCGGCGATTATGAAATTCTGGAGGAGACCTGCGGTTATTATGAGATAGTAGATGAAAAAAGAAAAAGTGTCCGGCGAAGTACCAAGGTAGATAGTGTTTTATCCCATATGCTTTGCATTATGGATTATCTCATAGAGAATCAGGACCCGGTAACCGGCTGCATAAAAGCCCTTTATGGTGACTGGAATGATGCTCTTGACGGATTAGGAGTAAGTCAGGACGGCTCCAGCGACTTTGGCAACGGGGTATCTGTTATGGTTACGCTGCAGGTCTATCAAAATCTTCATGATATGGAAGAGCTGTTAACATTACTGGGAGTAGAGGAAGAAAGAATAAAAATCTATCAGCAGATTGCAATTCAGATTGAAAACGGACTTAAAAGGTACGGGGTGACAGAGAATGAAAAGGGTGATAAGCGGATTGTCCATGGCTGGGGAGATAATCAGGCTTATTATGTAGGAAGCTTTCAAGACACAGACAAGGTTTCCAGATATGGAATCACTTCCAATGCCTTTTGGGTAATCAGCGGACTCTATAAAAAAGATAGAAGCTGTAAAGATATGATTCTGGAAGCCTTTGCTCACCTGGATTCGGAGTATGGACTAAAAACCTTTGAGCCTTATTTCAAACCGGATACACCAGGAGTCGGACGAATCTATAAGCTTCCGCCGGGAACTGCTGAGAATGGGGCGGCTTACATTCATGCTTCGGCATTTGGTATTATGGCATTGTTTATGATGGGAGAGGCAGAAAAGGCTTGGGAACAATTAAGCAAGATTCTTCCCTTTACCCATAAGCACCTTTCCTGCTCCCCCTATGTAATGCCAAATTCCTATGGGGAGAACCCATCTTTAAACATTGACGGGGAATCTATGCAGGACTGGCAGACAGGAAGCTCTAATGTGGTATTTAAGATTCTTCTTCGCTTTGTTTTTGGTTTTCAGGCAGAATACAATGGATTTTTTCTACAGCCTGCAGCTTGGGTGCCTTTTGAAAGCTTTCACCTTAATCTGAAATATCAAAACAGCCTGCTGGAAATACATTATTATAACAGGAATAATAAAAGCCGCACATTTTCTGTAAATAACAAATTACATTCACCTATATGGGATGAGAATATGAAGATTCATAAGCTTTGGTTGACGAAAGGTGATTTATCAGATAAAACGGTAATCTTAGTGGAAGACTGAAAAATACTTCTTCTCCATCGTACTCCTCCATGTAATGCCTTAGGCATATTTCAAAAGTAAAAAAATTCTTTTTCATTTCCACACAATCTCCACATCATAAAGTTAAACTGTTACTAGTACTTAGTGAAGGTTTAACAGGAGGAAGAAAATGGAGAATACTAAGATTCATGGAATTCTGATGATAGACGGGATAAAGGATGACCTTAGTGCCGAAAAAATTGAAAAAGCTCTGAATGCTTATGAAGGCGTATTACAGGTTAAGGTGGTTCTACAAAGCTCCAATGTATATCTGACATATGAGAAGGAAAGGGTAAGCCTGGAAGAATTAGCGGATGCGGTAGAGTCTTTGGGTTACAAGGTATTAAACAAACCCGCTCACAGCAGGCAAAAGGACAGAGGGAAGACTTCAGGCAGCACTCTTACAAATCTGGTATTGTCCATTAAAGGAATGTCCTGTATATCCTGTGAAACAAAGATCGAGAAAAGATTAAATGAGCTTAAGGGAGTAGCCAAAGCAAAAGTCAGTTATAAAACAGGAAAGGCAGAACTTACCTATAATTCCAGTCTTATCAGCCAAGATCAGATAGAGAAGGAAATTGAAAAACTGGATTATGGTATTAACAGAGCCGAAACCGGAAAGGCAGAAAAGGGAAGAGATACCCTGAATCAGATTCTTGGAGTCGGAATCATTCTCCTGGCTGTCTACCTCATTCAGAAAAATACGGGAATTGCAACTCTGGTGCCGCAGATTAACCAGAATATGAGTTATGGTATCTTATTTCTGGTAGGAATCCTCACATCAGTTCACTGTATAGCCATGTGTGGTGGAATTAATCTGTCTCAGTGTGTATCCGTACAAAAGCCGGATTCCAATGTAGAAGGAATAGCAAAATACAGACCGGGACTGTTATACAATGCAGGACGTGTTGTTTCCTACACTACAATCGGTGGTATCATGGGAGCATTTGGGTCTGTTGTCAGCATCTCCGGAAAAACCAGAGGAATGGTAGCAGTGATTGCCGGCATTTTTATGGTGCTGATGGGATTAAATATGCTAAACATATTTCCGTCTTTGAGAAAAATAATTCCTCATATGCCAAAGCTTTTCAGAAGGAAATTAGTAACCTCCGGAAAAATGAGAGGTCCCTTTTATATCGGTCTCCTGAACGGGTTGATGCCCTGCGGTCCACTCCAATCCATGCAGCTGTATGCTCTTGGGACGGGAAGTTTTATAGCGGGAGCACTTTCCATGTTGCTGTTCAGCCTTGGAACGGTTCCGTTGATGTTTGGTTTTAGTGCGGTGGCAGGAATTCTAAACAGTAAGTATACAAAGAAAATGATGAAGATTAGTGCTGCCCTGGTGATGGCACTTGGCGTTATTATGTTAAACAGAGGACTTAGTTTATCCGGTATTGACCTGGTCCATGCTTCCAATACCGTGGAAGCTGGAAACACCGCTAAGGTCGAGGAAGATGTTCAGATAGTTACAACCAAGCTTCAGTCCGGAAGTTATGAGCCTATCGTTGTAAAAAAAGGAATACCGGTTAAGTGGACGATTAAGGCACAAAAGAAAGACCTTAACGGCTGTAACGAAACCATAATCATACCAAAATACAACATACAGGCAACTCTAAAGGAAGGGGATAACGTTATTGAATTTACCCCGGAAGAAACAGGGACTATACCCTATTCCTGCTGGATGGGCATGATACGAAGTAGTATTGAAGTGGTTGATAATCTTGATGGCAGTGCTGGCGGTAACGCAAGTGCAGCCCAGAGTACTTCCGGTGCAGGAGCTTCCGGCAATTCATCAGGACAGACAGATAACAGTCAGGGAACAGTAATTGATGGAAGTCAGAACCTTCTGGGAAGTGATAACTCTTCAGCTGGTGTCGGCTCTTCCTCCGGCTGCTGCAGTACGCCTCCGGCAGGTTTTGAGAACGGTAAAATTCCTACAGATAATATTACGGTAGCAGAAGTAAAGGATAACAAACAGGAAGTAACAGTAACTGTTGATGGTAAAGGTTATACACCTGCAGTTATAGTACTGCAAAAGGGAGTAGAAGCTAAAATTAAATTCGATACAAAAGAATTAAACAGCTGCAATAGCTATGTAGTCTTTCCGGAGTACCAGGGACAATTAGACCTTTCACAGCAAACAGAAACTCCCTGGCTTACTATCACAGGAGATTTCACCTTCCAGTGCAGCATGAATATGCTTCACGGCTATGTGAAGGTGGTAGATGATATTAAGAATGTTAACCTGGATGAAATTAAGCAGGAAGTAGCAAATTATACCCCTTCCGCCTCCTCTACAGTGGGCGGCTGCTGCGGAAGCACAGGGGAGTAATATTCTGCGATAAATATAAGGCTTTGGCAATGGGACGGCAACTTACGCAAAGCAAAAAGACTCATGCTTCAACTCCAATGTATAAGAAGTCCTAATTCTCTGGATATTTTGTGCTTGTCATATCCTCAAACAGATAACTCACTTCGTTCAAACAATCTGTTTAAGGATATAGCACAAAATCTTCAGAGAAAAGGACTTCTAATGCATTTCCATAGGCGCATTCGTTCTTTGTGCATTGTGTAAATTGCCTGTTTCCATGAAAGAGACTTTTATGGAGTATAACCTCTTTCTTTTGGTTCTAAAATGAGTAGTATTTTAAAAACAAACTAAAATAAAATAAGTGTAAGGAAACAAATGTGAATATGTTTGACCTTACACTTATTTTTTAGTTTATTGATATATTCTTAAGAAGATAATAAGAACTAGCTTATAGGATGGACGATTAAGGGCTAAGCAGTCTATATAATTTTGTCTCATGTTTGATATAAATAAAGCTATCTTATTATGCCTGCCAGGCTTTTAGTTCAGCTTCTGTGGCAAGAACATAATGCTGGCCGCCCACATGCTGCTGCACACCTTTGTTGTAATCAATGCCGCTGGTACCATAATCATAGGAGATGGCAACTCTTTGCTTTTCCACCTTGGGATTAGCCTGGGGGATAGCAGACAGCAGTGACTTGGTATAGGGATGGATGGGGTTTGAGAAGATCTCGTCTTTGGTGCCGGTTTCTACCATATGGCCAAGGTGCAATACGCCGATACGGTCGGATATATATTTTACCATGGATAAGTCATGGGCGATGAAAAGATAAGCAGTACCGGTCTTTTGCTGGATATCCTTCATGAGATTAATAACCTGTGCTTGAATGGAGACATCGAGAGCGCTGATGGCTTCATCGGCGATAATCAGGTCAGGGTTCATAATCAAAGCTCTTGCAATACCGATACGCTGTCTTTGGCCGCCGGAGAACTGATGAGGATAACGGTTTGCATGCTCTTTTGACAGACCGACCATGTCAAGGATCTGATAGACTTTTTCTTTTCTATCTTCCAGAGAGGTATACATATGGTGGATGTCAAGCCCCTGTGCAATGATATCAATAACCTTTTTACGGGGATTTAAGCAAGCCATAGGGTCCTGGAAGATCATCTGCATCTTTGTTCTTAAATGAGTCGTATCTTTCGCAGAGAGCTTTCCGGAGATATTCACACCCTGGAAAAGAACTTCACCCTCTGTCGGTTCATAAAGTCTTATGATGGAGCGGCCAATGGTGGATTTTCCGCTGCCGGATTCACCAACCAGTCCGTAAGTTTCGCCGGGATATAGTACAAAGGAGACGCCGTCTACAGCTTTTACGATAAAGCGGCGGTTGATACGAAAGTACTGCTTTAGGTCTTTTACTTCTAATAAAGGCTGTGACATCTTATTTCGCCTCCTTTAACATAAAATCAATTCTCTGGCGCAGTTCCGCCGGCATTTCTACCTTTGGAGCATTTTCATGAAGAAGCCAGGTTGAAGCATAGTGGGTATCACTGATGCGAAACATGGGCGGCTCCTTCCGGAAATCAATGTTGAGGGCATAAATATTTCTTGGTGCAAAGGAGTCTCCATCAATCTTATGCAGGAGGTTCGGAGGGCTACCCGGTATGGTGTAGAGCTTGTCGTCACTGCAATTTAAATCCGGCATGGCAGAGAGAAGTCCCCAGGTGTAAGGGTGTTTGGGCTCGTAGAAGATTTCATCTACGGTACCTTTCTCTACTATTTTTCCGGCATACATAACAGCTACATAATCTGCTACCTTTGCAACTACACCCAGATCGTGGGTAATATAAATAACTGATATTCCGGTCTTTTCCTGGATATCTTTAATTAGCTCCAGGATTTTGGACTGAATGGTAACATCCAGAGCAGTGGTTGGTTCATCACAAATTAAAAGTTCCGGGTCGCAGGCCAGGGCGATGGCAATAACAACTCTTTGACGCATACCGCCGGAGAGCTGGTGAGGATAATTCTTCATACGTTTTTCCGGATTGGTAATGCCAACGAGCTCTAAGAGAGATACCGCCTTTTGGTAAGCTTCTTTTTTAGGAGTCTTATAGTGGTAGATCATACCTTCCATAATCTGAGCGCCAACGGTCATGGTGGGATTTAAGGAGGTCATGGGGTCCTGAAAGACCATGGAGATACGCTTTCCGTTTATACGCCTTCTCATTTCCTTTTTAGAGAATTTTAAAAGGTCTTCTTTTACTTCTTCTTGGCCTCTATGGTAAGTAAATTCAATACTACCGCTGTCTATTTTTCCATTGTTGCTTAAGATACCCATAATAGCTTTTACGGTTACGGATTTACCGCTGCCGCTTTCCCCTACAATGGCAAGGGTTTCTCCTTTATAAAGGGATAGATTCATGCCTCTTATGACATTTACCTCACCGGCGGAGGTCTTAAAGGTAATGGAGAGGTCTTTAATGGAGAGAACTTTCGCTCCTTTTTTATCCTGTTTTTTAGTATCTCTACTTTCGTTGTATGTCATATTGCCAGCTGAATTCTCCATAGTATCGTTTAATCTCTCTTCCATGCTTACACCTCCTTCATCTTCGGGTCAAAGGCATCTCTTAAACCGTCGGCCATCAGGTTAAAGCTTAACATGATGATTGCCAGTACGATAACCGGGAATACAATCATGTAAGGATGAGTGGTAAAGGATTTAAAGGCGTCACTGATTAAAGTACCAAGGGAAGCTAGCGGCGGCAATACACCTAGACCAATGAAGGCAAGAAAAGCTTCGGTAAAAATGGCGTTAGGGATGGAAAACATAGACATTACGATTAATTGGCCGAAGATATTAGGCAGGATTTCTTTAAATATGATAAAGAAATCTCTGGCGCCAAGGGTCTTCGAGGCAAGTATAAACTCCTGTTCCTTTAATTTTAATACCTGTGCTCTTGCAATCTTGCTCATGCCAATCCAGCCGGTAATGGCAATGGCTAGAGTTATGGTTAAGAGTCCCGGTCTGAATACGAGAATTAACAGGGTAACAATAACAAGGGTTGGAATTCCGTTTAGGATTTCAGAGAATCTCTGGAGGACCATATCTACCTTACCGCCAAAATAACCGGAGATAAGACCATAGACCATACCAAAGCACATATCTACAATAACGGCAACCAAGGCAATGTAGAGGGAGATACGGGTTCCTACCCAGGTCCTGGTGAAGATATCACGTCCAAGAACATCGGTTCCAAACCAATAATAAACCTTTTCCAGCCCGGTGGTTTTTGAAGAGTCCGAGGAGATATATTTGTTTTGCTCTACAGAACCTTTAGAGGTGTGCATCTTTTCCGAGCCGTCAAAAATTCCGAGCTTTTCAAGGCCTGGAACTCGAGGTGCCAAATTCTGATGAGTGATATTCTGTTCATAGTAAGTACGACCGGTTAGAGAAGGACCCACGATTGCCATTACAATGATAAGAAGAATACCGATGAGACCTGCAACGGCTCCTTTGTTTTTTGTAAAGCGTTTTATAATATCATGCCAGTAGGACTGACTGGCATAAGCTTCATCTATTCGGGAGATTTTTTCACTGCCTACAAGCTCAAAGTCACCCGGCAGAAATTCCATATCTGTATTTGTATTATTCATTGCCATCCCCCTTTACAAGTCTGATTCTGGGATCGATAACACCATAGAGGATATCGACTACCAGCATAATTCCAATATACATTAAGCTGTAGATAAAGGTCAGTGCGACTACAACATTATAGTCATTGGATTGTATGGCTGATACTAAAAGACTTCCGATACCAGGTATGGAAAATAGTTTTTCAATTACAAGGCTTCCTGTCATAAGACCGACTACCAGAGGAGCCAGAACCGTTATAATAGGGATGAGAGCATTTCTTAAGGCATGGCGGAAGATAAGCCGGAAGCTGTTGATGCCCTTGCTTTCTGCAAGGAGCATATAATCGGAGCCAAGGACCTCCAGCATCTCTGTACGTGTAAACCTGGCAACCGTAGCAATGGTAAACATACAGAGGGAGATTGTAGGGATAACCGAAGAATCAAAAGGATTCTTTGCATCATAAAGGATAGGGAACCATTTTAAGCGGAAGCCCAGTCCATAGCTTAATGCCATAGCAAATACATAAGAAGGAAGGCTGACACCTAATACGGATATGATGGTTGTAATGGTATCATATATGGTATTGTGCTTTATTGCAGCGATTAATCCAAGTATTAGACCTATTGCAGTTCCTATCAGAATGGCTTGGCCGCCAAGTCTTAAGGAGATTGGAAGCCTGGTCTGTAAGAGAGATGTAATAGGTGTGTTTTTCGATATGGTATAGGAAACTCCGAAATCACCGGAGAGCATTGCTTTGATATAATTTATAAACCTTATAAACATTGGCTTATCCAAGCCGTATTTCTTATTCAGGATTGCCTTTTGTGCAGCAGTCAGCTTTTCATCGTTAAAAGGTGAACCTGGCATAAACTGAAGCATCAGGAACAATACCAGTAAGATAACGATTAGTGTTACTATAGAAATTGCTACCCGTTTTAAAATATATTTTTTCACGTAACCCACTCTCCTTACCATATACAATACATAAATGACGCTGTTACAGGTGGGTTGCACCTGACAGCGTCATAATATATATGGATATCTCTTTCTTTCATAAAATATTTCAACTATCATGAAATGCAGTTCATTGTCAAAAGCTTAAATCAGAATCAATTTTAGCTTTATCACAGATAGACTGCTTATTTCTTGGTTGCATCCTTATAGATACGGTTAATACCTACGGAATGGAATTCAATGCCTTCAACACCGCTCTTAATCATAACGGCATCGCCTTTCTGGTATACAGGGAAGATAACGGCATTATCCATTGCAATCTTTTCTGCGTTCTTTAAAGCATCCCATCTCTTAGCAGGATCTAAGGCAAGCTCGCCTTTCTTAGCAGATTCAATAATAGCATCATAATCAGAATTGGACCAGAAACCATAGTTATTGGAATTACCGGTTTCCCACATATCCAGATATGTCATAGGGTCTGCATAGTCAGGACCCCAACGGGTAAGGCCAAGTTCAAAGTCACCGGACTGCATTCTTTCTACACGGTTTTTCTTCGGCATGGTCTCTATCTTAATCGTAATGCCGGGAAGTGTGGTCTGAATTTCAGATTGGATGAACTGTGCAACATTCTGTGCGGATTCCGTATCTTCTACAATCATCGTGTAAGTTAATTTGTCTATACCAAGCTCTGCCTGAGCTTTTTTCCAGTAATCTAAGGCTTTAGCCTTATCTGTAGACAGGTAAGTTCCGGTAGTTTCACGGAAGTCTTTTCCGTCAGGTCCGGTTGCAAGGAGAGTAGGAACAGCAAAATCAGCTACGATGGAACCATCTTTTAAGATGTTGTTTACAATAGCAGATTTATCATATGCTAAAGCCAATGCCATACGTAGATTTAAGTTCTCAAGACCTTTCACTTTCTGGTTGGGAGAGATATACCATAAGTAACCTGCCATTATATTGTGGAATTCCGGATCTGACTGGAATTGTTCCACCTGTTCACCGGAAAGGGTAACAACATCCAGGTCACCGTTCTGGTAGGAGAGCATAGCAGTTTGTGAATCTTTGATTACCTGATAATTGATACCATCAAGGCCTACTTTGCCGGTATCCCAGTAGTCAGGGTTCTTTGCTAAGGAAATTGTGGTTGCAGCGGGTTCATAAGAAGTTAATTTAAATGCACCGTTGCTTAAGATAGTATCCGGTGAAGTACCGTAATTGTCACCCTGCTGTGTAAAGAAAGCTTCATTTACCGGCATAAAGGAAGGAAATGCCATCAAGGATTCAAAGAAAGGAACAGGAACATCAAGCTGAACCTCTAAGGTCTTATCATCCTTTGCAGTAACGCCTAATTCACTGGGCTCCTTCTTTCCTGCAATGATATCAGCTGCATTCTTGATATTTGCGATTTCAGCTATGAAAGAATACTCACTTGCTACTTTCGGATCTACCAGTCTTCTCCAGGCAAATACGAAATCAGCGGCAGTAACGGGGGTTCCGTTAGACCACTTGGCATCTCTTAAGGTAAAAGTGTATGTAAGTCCGTCATCACTTTTTTGAACGCCTTCTGCCATTGCAAGAGCCGGAAGACCGGACGCGTCAATGGTATAAAGACCTTCGGTTGTATCTGCTAATACTTCAAAAGAAGTACCGTCTGTTGCTATCTGAGGATCAAGGGAAGCAACCTCCACGTCAAATTGAACATTTAATACATTTCCACCAGCGGTATCTGTGCCGGCATTGTCTGTAGCAGTGCCATCATCTGTGCCTTCTGTAGCAGCAGGCGTATCAGTCCCTGCATTACCGGTCTCTGTTTCAGCATTCTTACCACCGCAGGCAGTTAAGGATAATACTAAAACAAGAGAGAAGAGTAATGCCATAAATTTTTTCACTTTAATCACAAATGCTCCTCCTTTTTTAAGTACAAAAAAAGCCGCAGAAAGGAAAACCTTTCGCGACTACTTTGTCTCGTAATTATTATGGCTTAATTATATTATATAAATTGTATTTGTCAACTAATATTTGAATTAAATTAGATTTATTTGCATTTTTATTACTGTATACAAACTATACCGAGGAACAGCCTCTAAAAAAACGTATGTTAATAGGGGTTTTTAGAGAATTTCCTGTTGATATTTTTTGTATTACAAAAATGAAAAATTGATTTTTAAACATGGGAAATAATGTATACCGGAATCCTGGATAAACAAAGAAAACCCGCTGAGATTTTCTATACCGGTAAAACTGGTGTATTATGAAAAACAGGGGGTTTTCTTTGCTTGAATTTTATTTATTATTTTTCGCTGTTAACAGTTCTCTTAACATAACTTGTATGAAGAACCTCATGAGCTTTGTGGCTGCCGGGTTTACCGAAATACTCAGCATAAAGCTGCTTGATAGCAGGATTCTCATGGGATTTTCTATAAGGCATGGAGCTGTCAAGGTCATATAAAACCTTAGCACGCATAGAGCGGATATCATTAAAGTTACGAACACTTGCAGGTACCTGAGGCATACCGCCGCCGTTTACACAGCCGCCGGGACAACCCATGATTTCGATAAAGTGGTATTCTGCTTCACCATTCTTAACTTTTGTAAGAAGCTCTCTTGCATTGGAAAGACCGGAAGCAACAGCTACCTTTACATCCATTCCGGCTACATTGTAAGTAGCTTCTTTGATACCTTTTGTACCTCTTACTTCAGAGAAATCAAGCTTCTGTAATTCTTCGCCTGTTAATTCCTCTACAGCGGTACGAAGAGCAGCTTCCATAACACCACCGGTAGCGCCAAAGATAACACCGGCACCGGTAGACATACCAAGAGGTGAATCAAATTCTTCATCCGGAAGGGAGAGGAAGTTAATACCTGCACGGTTTATCATTCTTGCAAGTTCTCTAACGGTAAGTGAGATATCAACATCAGCTACACCAGCAGCATTCTGGTCATCTCTTCCTACTTCGAACTTCTTAGCAGTACAAGGCATGATACTTACCATTACGATATCCTTGGGATCAATGCCCATCTTCTCTGCATAGTAAGTCTTGGCAGTAGCACCAAACATCTGCTGAGGAGATTTACAGCTGGAAAGGTTCTCTGTCATATCAGGGAAATAGTGTTCGCAGTATTTTACCCAGCCTGGTGAGCAGGAGGTAATTAAAGGCAGCACACCGCCATTTTGTACACGGTCAAGGAACTCATGAGCTTCTTCCATGATAGTTAAATCAGCAGCAAAATCGGTATCAAATACCTTAGCAAAACCAAGTCTTCTAAGAGCGGATACCATCTTGCCTTCTACGTTAGTACCGATAGGAAGGCCGAATTCTTCGCCAAGTCCTGCACGAACGGAAGGAGCTGTTTGAACGATTACATGCTTTGTAGGATCTGCAATTGCTTTAAAAACATCAGCTGTATAGTCTTTCTCGGATAATGCGCCGGTAGGACATACTGCAATACACTGTCCGCAGGATACGCAGCTTGTGTCACCAAGGCCCATATCAAAAGGAGATGCGATATTAGTCTTGAAACCACGGGCATTGGGTCCGATAACACCAATACTCTGAACTTTATCACAGACAGCGGAACAGCGTCTGCAAAGAATACACTTATTATTATCGCGGTACATATGTGCTGCGGAATAATCGATTGCGTATTCAGGATTTTCTCCGTCGTAACGGCCTTCGTCCTCTACTTTTAAATCCTTGCATAATTTCTGTAGTTCACAATCACCGCTTCTTACGCAGGATAAACATTTTCTGTCATGAGTGGAAAGAATCAATTCCAGTGTTTTCTTTCTGGAATCCAGTACTTTAGGGGTGTTAGTCCATACTTCCATCCCTTCATTTACGGGATATACGCAGGAAGCAACAAGGCTTCTTGCGCCTTTTACTTCAACAACACAGATACGGCAGGCTCCGATCTCATTGATTTCTTTCAAGTAGCAAAGAGTAGGGATTTCAATATGCGCTAACTTTGCAGCTTCCAGAATTGTAGAGCCCTTTGGTACAGCGATTTCCATACCGTTGATTTTTATATTAAGGGTTTCCATCTTTAACCTCCTATAATTAGTAGAATGGGTTTACTGTTTGGAAATAGCGCCGAAACGGCATTTTTCCATACATGCTCCGCACTTGATACACTTGTTCTGGTGGATGATATGAGCTTCTTTCACTTTTCCTTCGATTGCGCCATTCGGACATACTCTTGCGCAAAGAGTACAGCCTTTACACTTATCAGCATCAATAACATAGGAAAGAAGAGCTTTACATACGCCGGAAGGACATTTCTTATCAACAACATGGGCAACATACTCATCTCTGAAGTATTTCAGAGTGGAAAGTACCGGATTAGGAGCAGTCTGACCTAAGCCGCAAAGTGAGTTGTCTTTGATGTAGTAGCAGAGTTCCTCTAATTTATCAAGGTCTTCTAAGGTTCCCTGTCCGTTTGTAATCTTCTCAAGAATCTCATAAAGTCTCTTGGTACCGATACGACAAGGTGTACATTTTCCGCAGGATTCATCCACGGTAAACTCTAAGAAGAACTTTGCGATATCAACCATACAGTTGTCTTCATCCATAACGATAAGACCGCCGGAACCCATCATGGAACCGATACTTATCAGGTTATCATAGTCAATAGGGATATCATAGTGCTCTTCAGGAATACATCCGCCGGAAGGACCACCGGTCTGAGCCGCTTTGAATTTCTTTCCGTTAGGAATACCGCCGCCGATTTCTTCTACAACATCTCTTAAAGTTGTTCCCATAGGAATTTCTACAAGACCGGTATTCTTAATCTTACCGCCTAAAGCAAATACCTTGGTTCCCTTGGACTTTTCGGTACCCATAGCGGCAAACCACTCCGGTCCGTTTAAGATAATCTGAGGAATGTTAGCATAAGTTTCTACGTTATTTAATATAGTAGGTTTTCCAAATAAACCTTTCTGTGCAGGGAAAGGAGGTCTGGGACGAGGCTCACCTCTGTTACCTTCGATAGAAGTCATAAGAGCTGTTTCCTCACCGCATACGAATGCGCCGGCACCAAGTCTTAAGCCGATATCAAAGTTAAAGCCTGTTCCGAAGATATCTTCTCCAAGCATTCCATATTCTCTTGCCTGAGCAATAGCAATCTCAAGACGTTCAACAGCAATAGGGTATTCAGCACGTACATAGATATAGCCCTGAGATGCGCCGATAGCGTAACCTGCAATTGCCATAGCTTCTAATACTACATGAGGGTCACCTTCCAGAACGGAACGGTCCATGAATGCACCTGGGTCACCTTCATCTGCGTTACAGCATACATATTTCTGGTCTGCATCATTTCCTTTGGCAAGCTTCCACTTTAAGCCGGTAGGGAAACCGCCGCCGCCTCTTCCGCGAAGACCGCTGTCTAAGAGGGTCTGTATAACATCATCGGGTGTATTTTCGGTAAGAACCTTACCAAGAGCGGAATAACCGCCGTTTCCGATGTATTCTTCAATGTTTTCGGGGTTAATAACACCGCAGTTACGAAGAGCAATTCTGTGCTGCTTCTTATAGAAGTCAGTTTCATTTAAAGATTTGATTCCTTCTTCTGTTACGGTTTCTGTATAAAGAAGGCGCTCAACAGGTCTTCCTTTTAATAAATGCTCGGATACGATCTCCGGAATGTCTTCTTCCTTTACCATGGAATAGAAACAGGCATCGGGATAAACAATCATAATAGGACCGAGGGCACAAAGACCATGGCAGCCTGTCTGGACTACAGATACTTCGCTTTCCAGTCCGTTTTTCTTGATTTCTTCCTGCAGGGCATCAATAATTTTAACACTTCCGGAGGAAGTACATCCTGTGCCGCCGCAAACTAAGATATGTGAACGAAACATGTATTATATCCTCCCTTCGGAACTGATGATGTATTTATCAACTACCTTGCCGCCGATAAGATGCTTCTCTAACACTTCCATTGCTTTCTCCGGTGTCATTTTTACATAGGTTACTTTATCTTTACCGGGTTCAAATACTTCAACAATTGGTTCATACTGGCACAGTCCGATACATCCGGTCTGTACAACAGCGATATTGGTAAGATTTTTTTCCTGAACTGCGTCGGAAAGAGCAGTCAGTACGGGTCTTGCACCACTTGCAATACCACAGGTAGCCATACCGACTACTACTCTGGTCTGGCTGGCAGTTTCAGAGCGAAGACCAATCTGGCCCTGCATTTTTTCTCTGATGGCCTTTAACTCTTCAAGAGTTTTCATAAGAGATCCTCCTTATTTTTTTATAAAACGTAAAATACGTAATAGTTATTCGTATCGTTAAAAACTTATCAAACTTTGCGAAATAAACACGGGATTGTTTCATTTTTATCAAGAGTTTAATAATTTACAATTTAAAAGTAGATGTCTTCGTTTACTTCTGCGTGATTTTCTATTAAAAAATCCTTTATAAAAGAAGCAACCTGGGGGTCTCCCAGAGGGACATCCTGAAGTATACAGCGCAGTTCTCTTGTGTCCAGAACAAAGGATTTGTCATCCACTTTGTAAGTATAGAGAAAATCAATGTCCGGGTTAAAGGCAACAAGGCTGTATATAGTACTTGTCATATCACCTAGAGGCATTCGATCAATGTGACTGAGGCGGAATACGGCTTCAATCTTAGTTCCTGCTCCCAGAGCAGAATCGAGGTGAAATTCACCATCGCAGCTTAAGGATGCCTGTTTGAAAAATGGGATTCCAAGACCTACCTTTCTGGTAGTTCTTGTTGTGTAAAAGGGATCCTGTGCATTAGCAGCTTGTTCTTTTGTCATTCCGCAGCCGTTGTCATTGATGGATATCTTGAGAAAATCAGCAGCTTGGTTGATTTCAACTGAGATTTCAATCAGACTGGCATGGGCATTTATCGAATTTTGTACTATATCTAATATGTTTAATGATATTTCAGTCATCATGGAACAGGTTACTCGTATTTTGCTAAGATATCCTTTACATCGTCAACAGTAAGTCTTCCATATACATCACTATTAATGGTAAGTACAGGGGCCAGTCCGCAGGCACCGATACAGCGACAGGCATCTAAGGAGAATTTGCCGTCAGGGGTACATTCGCCGCCTTCAATTTGAAGCAGCTCAGAAAGCTTGTTAAAAATATCTCCGGAGCCCTTTACATAACAGGCTGTGCCTAAGCATACGGAAACTTTATATTTTCCTTTGGGGTTTAAGGAAAACTGTGAGTAAAAGGTTGCCACTCCATATACTTTCTCAAGAGGAATATTCATCTCGTTTGATATAATAGTTTGAACCTCTATCGGTAGATAACCATAGATTTCTTGTGCTTGTTGCAGGATGGGCATTAAAGCACCTTTGTCATTTTTATGTGTATTAATGACTTTAAGAAGTTCCGTTTCTTGCTCCTTGGAACCGCTGAAGGGAACTGTTTTCTTCTGGGAACTCATTCTTTAACCTCCTTGATTTTTTAGCTGTTAATTCGCTACCTGCCGAATACAAAAGTTACTGTTTCGACAAACAACATCAGTATAGCATGATATTGATAAAAAATCTACAGGTATATTAATTTTAACAAATGTTACATGTGATAATAATTGTAACTCAGGGAAATACTTCCTTATCTCCGTAATTGCCTTTAATCAATCCCCCGAATCCCCTGGTATCTATAATTTGGCATCGTGCCTTAGCCATACTGGGGCTTGATTAACATTGAAAAAATCCCACACCAATGGTATACTGAGGATAAATTACAAATAGACATAACTCTGTTAAAAAATAGACATATCCGTGATTGCGGGAAAGGGGTAGCATGACTATTCAGGATGTAATGGAAATATTGGGTGCGGAACTAATCTGGGGAGAAGAGTACTTAGACCGTGAGGTACATACGGCCTGCGGCTCTGATATGATGAGTGATGTTCTTGCTTTTGTAAAGGATCAATCCGTACTGCTTACAGGGCTTTGCAATCCGCAGGTAATCAGAACTTCAGAAATGATGGATATTATCTGCATTGTATTTGTAAGGGGCAAGGTGCCGGATGAGATGATGGTGGATCTGGCAAAGGAGAGTCATATTGTTCTTCTTGGTACGAAACGTCAGATGTTTTCCGCCTGCGGAAGGCTTTATGAAAAAGGGTTAAGGGGAGGTGCATCCCATTGAGTCAGCATATTGAACTGAACTATCATGTATCAGCAGATGATTTTACGAGAGCCGGAGAGGCCTCCAGTGATGTGAAATCCAAGTTAAAGCAGATGGGAGTCAGTCCGGATGTGGTGAGAAAGGTTGCCATTGCCATGTACGAAGGCGAGATTAATATGGTAATCCATGCTCACGGCGGGGGAATCAAGGTTACCATATCTCCGGAAGAGATAAAGATGGTATTAAAGGATAAGGGACCTGGTATTCCGGATATTGACTTAGCGATGCAGGCCGGTTATTCCACCGCACCGGATAAAGTAAGATCCCTAGGGTTTGGAGCAGGTATGGGGCTGCCCAACATGAAGAAATATTCGGACGAAATGGATATAGAGACAGAACTTGGTATTGGGACTACTGTAACCATGTCAGTCAAGTTGCATTAGTCGGATAGGAGAGGGTATGGATAAGTTTTTTACTGCCGTTCGCCTGCAGGAAGAATTGTGTAAAGGGTGCATAAACTGTATTAAGAGATGCCCTACCGAGGCTATCAGGGTTCGGAAAGGAAAAGCTGTCATTACGAAAGAGTTCTGTATTGACTGCGGGGAGTGCATACGCATCTGCCCCCATCATGCAAAACTGGCGGTATATGACTCAATCAGCATATTAAACAACTATGAATATACAGTTGCACTTCCGGCACCGGCTCTTTACGGGCAGTTTAATAACCTGGAAGATGTCAACATTGTACTAACGGCTTTGAAGAAATTTGGCTTTGATGATGTTTACGAGGTCAGCGGAGCAGCAGAGGTAGTCTCTGCATTATCGAGAAAATATATAGAAGAACATGAGGAAGATCTGCCGCTTATCAGTACGGCTTGTCCCTCTGTGGTGCGTCTGATCAGAGTTCGCTTTCCGAATCTCATTGAGCATCTTCTTCCTATTAAAGCACCTGTTGATCTGGCTGCTTCTCTGGCAAGAGAAAAAGCTATGAAGGATACAGGGCTTCCGGCGGATAAGATCGGAATAATCTTTATCTCACCCTGCCCTGCCAAGGTAAGTGCCGTAAAAGATCCTCTCGGATATGAAAAGAGTGATGTGGACGGTGTACTTGCTATCAAGGATATCTATCCCAGACTGTTAAGTCTGATGAAAGAAGTGGAAGAGAAGGAAGAGATTGAGGATCTTACCATATCCGGTAAAATTGGTATCAGCTGGGGAGGTACCGGCGGAGAAGCAGGAGGACTGTTAACGGATAATTATCTTGCCGCCGATGGAATCGAGAATGTAATCAAGGTATTGGAAGATTTGGAAGACCAGAAATTTTCCTCCCTGGAATTTATTGAACTGAATGCCTGTAACGGCGGCTGCGTGGGAGGAGTTCTTACCGTAGAGAATCCCTTTGTAGCAAAGGTTAAGTTAAAAAGGCTTCGTAAATACATGCCTGTTGCCTGTAACCATCTGACAAAAGTGGAAGTGAAGAATTGGCAATGGACAGAAGGGGTTACCTATGAACCGGTATTTAAGCTGGGTCTGGATATGGAAGAGAGTATTGCCATGTTAGCGAAGGTGGAAGAACTTCATGATAAGTTCCCCGGGTTAGACTGTGGTTCCTGCGGGGCACCGACCTGCAAGGCTCTGGCGGAGGATGTAGTAAGAGGAGTTGCTAGTGAACAGGATTGTATTCACATCTTACGGCAATTCATTCATAAAATATCCGGAGAGATCAGTAAACTGGATAATTAAAGGATAGAAAGGGATTGGGGTATGACAGTAAAAGAGCTTCTTGATCAGAATCTGTTTCAATTGATAAATAAGGGAGATAATGCAGAGCAGGTTATTACGACACCTTATTGCTGTGATTTGTTAAGTGTTGCTATGGGTAAGGCGCCAAGCGGAGCGGTCTGGGTAACCGTCATGGCAAATGTGAATACGCTGGCAGTTGCCGCATTGGCGGAGGTTGCCTGTATCATTCTGGCAGAAGGGGTACTGGCAGATGAACAGACCTTAAAGAAAGCAAAGGAACAGGGAATTACGGTACTTTCAGCTGGTGAACCGGTATTTGAAACCGCCCTGAAGGTACATCAGCTGCTAAATGCTTAATCTTTCCTATGACCTTCATATTCATTCCTGCCTGTCCCCCTGCGGAGATAATGACATGACCCCGGGTAACATTGCCGGTATGGCAGCGGTAAAGGAGCTTGATGTGATAGCGCTTACCGACCATAATACCTGTAAGAATTGCCCGCCATTTCTAGAACAGGCAGAAAAATACGGTATTCTTGCAATACCAGGGATGGAGCTGTGCACCAGAGAAGAGGTGCATGTTCTGTGCCTTTTTGAAGAATTAGCGGCTGCTATGGAATTCGATGACTATGTTTATGGGCATCTGATGAAGATAAAGAATAAAGAAGCAATCTTTGGAGAGCAGCTGCTTGTAAACGAAACGGATGAAGTGTATGCAAAAGAAGAATATCTGCTGATAAATGCAGCAGATATCGGATTTGATGAAGTAGCGGATCTGGTGAAGCGCTTTCGGGGAATTATGATTCCCGCACATATTGATAAGAGTTCTACCAGTCTTCTGTCCAATCTTGGCTTTATCCCGCCGGATGCCTCCTTTACCTGTGCGGAAGTAAAGGAGGAGAAAGAGACAAAAAGCTTAAAAGCATTGCATCCCTATCTTGAGCACTGCAGGATTATCTATGATTCGGATGCCCATTATTTGGAGCATATAAGTGAACCTGTGCATTTTCTGCCTGTTAAGGAAAGAAGCAGAGGTGAGGTACTAAAAGCTCTGACGTCCCTTTAAACCCTGCGGTGCATGGAAAATTCCAGTTCTTTATAAGAGTCCATGTTCTCATGAATACCACGGCTGTCGGCTTTCCCAAAGAGTTTATCCCGGTTGACGGAAGCAGTTCTGCCGGTTAAGACACTGCCCGGTCCGTTCTGGCAGCCGCCCTCACATGCCATACCTTCTAAGAAATCTTCCGGAAGCTTTCCTGCCTTTAAAAGCATGAGAGCTTTCTTGCATTCTACGGCACCATTACATTGTTTCACCGTAATAGCTGCATTTTCTTCTCTTTCCTTTAAGGATTGAAGAACAGAAGCGGTTACGCCGCCGGATACACAAAACTTCTTTCCATAGATACTTCCCTGCTGGATATCGGCAGGAGCAGGTGTTAGTTCCACCTCTTTCGCATGAAGCATGGCAGTGAGCTCATCCAGAGTAAGGGCATAATCAGCGCCTTCCAGAGCAATGGTATCAAGAACTTCACCCTTTTTTGCAATACAGGGACCGATAAACACACAGACAGCTTCCGGATAGAGTGCTTTTATCAGTTTGGCAGTAGCAGTCATAGGTGATATGGTGGTTGACATATTCTCAAGGACCTGGGGAAAATGCCTGCGGATCATCTTTACAAAGGCAGGGCAGCAGGAGGTAGTCATTTTCTTTCCTTCCTGAAAAGCCTCCGCCCATTCTTCGCTTTCACTGGCAGCCACAAAGTCAGCACCAAGTGCTACTTCGTATACACCGGCAAATCCTAAATGTTTTATTCCTTCTGATATGGAAGCAAAGGAAATATCAGCCCCGAATTGTCCCTCCCAGGCAGGCGCTAACATGGCATAGACCGGGCGGGGAGAATTCAGTAGCAGGTCAATGACATCAGTGATAAAGGAACGGTCGGAAATAGCTCCGAAAGGACAGTTCTTAATGCAAGAACCACAGTCGATGCAGCGTTCTTCATTAATTACTACTATATTATTCTCGTCCATGGTAATGGCATCAACCGGGCAGCTTTTCTTACAGGGACGCATCAGATCGGCGATAGCATTATAAGGGCAGGCCTGAGAACATTTTGAACATTCTTTGCATTTACCCGGGTCTATGTAAGCTCGGTCATGCAGCATGGTGATGGCGTCGAAGTTACAGGCAGCCTGGCAGCGCTTTCCGACACATTTCTGGCAGTTTTCCGTAACGACAAAACGGGTAATGGGGCAGCCTTCACAAGCAGAGTTAATGACCTGAACAATGTTTTTGTTATCTTTTCCGGCGGAGGGAGACTTCCCTTCTGCTAAACGTATTCTTTGACGGATGATTTCTCTTTCTTTATAGATACAGCAGCGAAAGTTCGCCTGAGGACCGGGAATCAATTCAAAAGGAAGGGCCTCCTTTTTCTCGTCCAATTCGCCCTGAAAGGCCAGCTTTGCTACCTGATAAAGGACTTCTTGTTTTATTGCGTCAATATTGGTATCGTTTCCAAACATTTTATTTAACCTCCATGTTTGTGTACTTAATAATAGTATATGTTAACTTCCTTCCCGAGAGAGCTGATCGCTTCTTTCAGCTGCTCAATCAGGTGGAGACGGATGCTTAGGTTAAAGGGAAGGGAAGGATTCTGGTGTGCTTCATTCATTGCTTTTCCTACATAGAGATTTAAAACGGTACAATCCTCAATGATGTAACGGGCCACCATGGAGCCTCCATTGTCCTTGTCTAGTTCTTCAAAAAATTGTTCATCCACAGGGCCATCTTTGTAGCGCTTTACTAAATCCAGGGCTCGTGATAAGGTCAGTACACCTTCCGTAACAAGATCGATTCCTTCCATGGTCGCAATAGGAGGAAGAGAAGGGTCTGTATAATTTAATGAAGTGACAAGAGGATGTTTTAAAATACGGGAAGCAATATTTGCGCTGGTGCCACCGCATATAATTTTCTTTCCCTGACTTTCAATAAACTCCCGTATTAGTTTCCGGTCGTCTTCCGGATTCCGGGGAGGACCGGTGAATAAGTCAATTTTCTTGGCGGCGGTAACCCGTAGAACCGCTACGGTCGTATCATCTCCCGGCAGGCTAAGATACAGGTCATCGCAGGCTTTGATCAGTGTGTTGGCAAGCCTTGAGGCGGAAAGGGTTTCTTTTGCTGCTAAGAGAGCATAATCTGCAACATTGTTCCAGTTCCAGCCGAAATTTAATAGGTTTCCCACGCCGGCGTGGATTACACCATCGCTCATCAGAATAAAACAATCATTTTGCTCTGCCTGAAAACGGCATTCTCTTATAACTTTATTTTCCAGAACACGTTCCGTAAAGGGAAGAGAAAGAACCTTGCCCTTACGTATTACGATGCAGGAAGGATTATCGAATTCAGCCAAATATACCTGCCCGTCCTGAAATACCTGTAGTATGCTAAAGGTGGAATAGGCTACCTGCCTTACCTGACAGACCGGAAGTGTTTTGGCGATGGTTTCAATACAATCATCGATGGAGGCACCATTTAGAAACATGGTCCCTAAGATTTTGGAAGTGAGAGTGGCCAGGATATTAGCCTTAACACCGCTTCCCATGCCGTCTGCCAGAATCAAAATGTTAGAATCGCTGGTTTTTAGCATTTCCACCTTATCACCGCATAACTCTTCTTTTACCTTATTTAAACTTTTATATGCTGCGTCAATACTTACATTCATTTTCCATTACCCTTCCATTATCTGCCGGAACGACTTTTATCCGGAGCATCCTGACCGTCATAGAGGATGGTGTCACGAAGCTTTGTCAGAGTAACCTTTGTTTCTGCGGTAGTTTCTCCTAACAGTCCTGCTATTTGTTGGGCGACCATCATCTGTTTGTCGATAACCTTCTGAGCCATTTCGATGGTATCCATCTTTACCTTATAAGCTAACTGATTCTTTTCCTCTTCTGCTGAGATGTCCTGCAAAACACCAAGAACACCTTTTAACTTCGGAATGTATACAATGTTCTGGAGTACGGTAATACCGGGGTCTTTTAAGGTAACCTTCTTACCAAAAACGGAGTTCTTTGTATTGATTACTTCTTCAAAATCAGTAGAATCCAGCAATTCATATAAATACATATCCAGAGCTTTTGCACGGGAGAGATGAAAATACTTTTCTGCTGCAGTATTAAACTCGGCAATCCGCATATCGGAATCTGCGATAATGAGGATATTGGGAGTGGTATCTAAGACGACATTGGCCATTGACTGAGCCTTTTCGTGCATATAGGGAATACACATGGTAAGCTCTGCTTTACCCTGAAATACGGCAATGGCTTTTTCTCTGCAGCTTCGATAACCGCAGGCACCGCAATTTAATTCATCTCCTATGGTAACCTTTCCAATCTTCTGAAGGATAGCAGTAATTTCTTCCTCGGAAGGCATGGGGTCTTTGGGAGAACGGTCAAAAAAGGACCGTTGAAAGGAGATATCTTTTCCACGTTCAAAAAAGCTCTCTTCCTTTTGGGGAACCTTAGGGATAGCTTCTTCCATATCAAGTTTTACTTTAAAACGGGATATAAGCTCTCGGTTTATTGCAGAACCTTTAATACAGCCGCCGCTGCAGATATCTGCCTCGATAAAGCTGCCGCTTACTTCGTTTCGTTCCATGCTTTCGAATAGTTCGATACAGTTTCGGATGCCGTGGACATAGAACTTGCGGTATGGAACACACTCATTCAAGGTTGTAACAACGGCCGAAAGCACACCACTGCTGATAGGATAGAGGCGGTTTACCTTAGGGTCCGGATTATCAAAAGGAGAATCCGGCAGAGTATTTATCTGTATATCTTCTTCTGCCAGCCACTCCTCAAGTTCGGTAAAATTAATGACAGCATCAATAAACCCACTGGTTCTGGCATCGCTTTCGGCCTCTCTTTTTTTAGCTATACAGGGACCCAGGAAGACGATTTTCGCCTTTGGATTAATGGTTTGACGGATTAATTTACCGTGGGCTATCATGGGAGAATCTACCGGAGCCATATATTTCGTAAGGGAAGGGTAATATATTTCGATTAAATCATTAACACTGGGACAGCAGGTAGTAATAATATTCTCCATCTTACCTTCTGCCATCAGCTTATTATATTCTGCCGTTACAAAAGCAGCACCTTCGGCAGTTTCCCGTACGGAGGTAAAGCCAAGCTTTAACAGGGCGGAAACAACCTGCCCTGGAGTTTTGAATTTTAGAACACCAAGGTAAGAGGGTGCGAGAGAGACGATGGTTTCATAACCGTCTTTTATATAACCCTTGACCTTTTGCAGGTCACTGACAAAGTACTTGGCATTCTGGGGACAGGCTTCCAGACAGTGACCGCACAAAATGCATTTGTCATTCATAATCTGGGCCTGTTCGTGGTTTACTGTGATAGCTTTTACTTCACAGGTTCTGACACATTTATAGCAATTTCTGCATTTCGCTTCTTTAAAACTAATGACATTCATTCAGTTAGTCCTCCCTAGGAAGGCACTCTAAAACCTCCTGCATAAAGAACTCCCTGGTATTATCCGGATTTAAGGAATAGGATTTATCATCCACTTTTACACAGACACCTTTCACACATTCTCCCATGCAAAAGGAGCCGGTAAGCTGTACCTGATCCTCGACTTTATATTCTTTAATAAGAGTTTCCAGTGTATGTACAATTTCTCTTGAACCCTTTAAGTGACAGGAACTACCGATACATATTGTAACTACCATTATCATATCCTCCTTACAACATACAAATTAAAAAGATTGTCTGAAATTTAACAATCTCTAAAAGATTCTAGCACTTTACGCAGGAACTGTCAAAGGATAAATGAGGGTTTTATTCGTACCAATGAAATATTGTGAGATGTTTCCTGAAAACTGCATTTAATAATAGGAATTATAGTAAATAATGATATCAGTAAATAATATCTGCTTTAGGTCACACAGCCAAAAAGCATAGGAGAATTGTGCCCACAGTAGGGACATATATGATTTTCATTGGTAATTCGCCTAAACTGTGGTATAATATCTATTATTCTATAAAACAAAGGAGCCCGTAAAATGGAACTAATAACAATCCGGGAGCTGTACCGGGAAAAAGAGAAATTTATCGGAAAGGAAATCACAGTAGGCGGCTGGGTAAGAAGTATCAGAGACTCCAAGGCATTTGGATTTATTGTACTTCATGACGGAACCTATTTTGAGACCCTTCAGATTGTATATCATGATACGATGGAGAACTTTGCCGAAGTATCCAAGTTGAATGTCGGTTCTGCCCTTATTATAAAAGGAGAATTGGTAGCAACACCGGATGCAAAGCAGCCTTTTGAAATTCAGGCAGTTTCTATAGAAATAGAAGGAGCCTCTCAGGCTGATTATCCTCTTCAGAAGAAGAGACATAGTCTGGAATTCCTTCGTACCATCTCTCACTTAAGACCCAGAACAAATACCTTCCAGGCTGTATTTCGTGTTCGTTCCCTGATAGCTTACGCTATTCACAAGTATTTTCAGGACAGGGATTTTGTTTATGTTCATACACCTCTAATAACCGGTAGTGATGCAGAAGGTGCCGGTGAGATGTTCCAGGTTACAACACTGGATTTAGAGAAGATACCTTTTACTCCTGAGGGCAAAGTGGATTTTAAGGAAGACTTCTTTGGCAAGGCAACAAATCTTACGGTAAGTGGACAGTTAAATGGTGAGACTTATGCGATGGCTTTTCGTAATATCTATACCTTCGGACCTACTTTCCGTGCAGAGAATTCTAATACCACCCGCCATGCCGCAGAGTTCTGGATGATTGAGCCGGAGATTGCCTTTGCAGACTTAAAGGATGATATGGCTTTAGCAGAAGGTATGATTAAGTTCGTAATCCGCTATGTACTGGAGAATGCACCCGAGGAAATGAAATTCTTCAACGAATTCGTAGACAAAGGCCTTCTTGAGAGATTGACCCATGTTATGAATTCTGACTTTGGACATGTTACTTATACGGAAGCAATTGAACTTCTGGAAAAGAACAACGACAAATTCGAATACAAAGTAAGCTGGGGCAGTGACCTTCAGACAGAGCATGAGCGTTATTTAACAGAAGAAATCTATAAAAAGCCCGTATTCGTAACGGATTACCCGAAGGATATCAAAGCTTTCTATATGAAGTTAAACGAGGACAACAAGACGGTAGCAGCGATGGACTTACTAGTTCCAGGCATTGGTGAAATCATTGGAGGAAGCCAGAGAGAGGACGATTATGACAAGCTGACTGCCAGAATGGACGAGCTTGGTCTTAAGAAAGAAGATTATGACTTCTATCTGGATTTAAGAAGATACGGCTCTGCAAGACATGCAGGCTTCGGACTTGGCTTCGAGCGTTGTGTAATGTACCTTACCGGTATGGGCAATATCAGGGATGTGGTGCCATTCCCTCGTACAGTTAATAACTGTGAGCTGTAAGGGAAAATTATAACCTGAGCAAATATAAGGTACCATACAGAAAATAATATAGTGTAAGATATGTAAAACAATGTGTATATTGAATCCATAGATAAAGGAAGTTTATAAAAGTTAATAAACACAGTTTTAAATAAATTATGAAGTTAAGAAATAGCGAAAGCCGTAAAACAGAAATATATGTTTTACGGCTTTATTTTAATAAGACCTTGGTAATTGTTTTATATTATATTCATTTCAAATTCGGTATATATCAATACCGGTTCTTTTTGTTAAAGACAAACCTCTTCGGGAATATAACATCTTTGTATTGATTTAAGACAAGTAACAGGAAAATTCCCAATACCCCACAGGATAATACTTCACCGATACCCACTGTCGCCATCATGAGAGGAATCGGAAGAGTAAGCCCATATGCATAGCGTAATACCCAAGGGATAATTACGGTATTGGATAAAATGGGGGGCAGAGGAACAAGAAACTTATTACGCCGTAACAGATAGGAACCTGTAGCACCAAGTAACGTCGCCAGTGTACCAAAGATAATGTCCAGCATATCGGCACCGCCTAAGAAATTACCTAATAGGCAGCCAATGGCAAGTCCCGGAATAGCAGCAGGTGTAAAAAAGGGCAGTATGGTCAATGCTTCCGCAATTCGTATCTGAATATTGGAAAAGCTGATAGGCTTAAACACAAAGACCAATACCACATAGATGGCAGCGATAAGCGCAGCCTGTGTGATAAAGAGTGTTTTGTTTTTCATATGAAATTCTCCTTTAGTTTTGTTTTACGAGTGGAAGGTCACGAACACTCGGTTAATTTGCCCTTAAGACCTTGTTTTTATGGGCATTTGCGACCATATAAGTATAGCATGAAAATAGGGGTTGTCAAGTGTTGACAATCAAGGATATAAAAATCCTGTTCTATATTCATAATGAAAGAAGCCAAGCGCAAATAAGTAACGATTAAAAAGATATTCCAGCAGCAAGGAGGTTTATTACTGTTCATTCCAGTATTTTCGAAGCTGTGAATCTGTCAAAGACAGAGCAAATTCTTTCTTTAGCAATAAAAAAGTTTCCAGTTCATTCAATATCTGGAATAGGATTGCCCGGTTTTCAAACTCTTCGCGGCTATTTGGAAGAGGGTCGGTCTTGAATTCCAGCTTTATTTCTTGCAACCGTATTAATAGACCAATGGCGTTATTATACTCGTGAAAAGTTTCTGCTATATGACCTATGAATTCTGAAATTTTTTGTGCCTGAACGGGAAAGGTTTCAATAGAATTAATGTTGGAACTGATTCTCTTTAGAATGGTAGTCTGATTCTTTCTCATCTGCATGTATTGAATATAATACCTGGTGTCTGACAGCAAAGTATTATTCATGTTCTCATAAGCTCTGGAGAGTGCTTCCTCTAAGTGAGTATCTAAGGATAGAAATTCTTCTGGTGAAAGGGTTTCCTTCCCATGATGAAAGAGGGTAATAGATAGATGGCTTAGAATAACCTTCATATCTTCTTCAATTGATAGCTGATCCCGCTTGATTGCACCGGTGTTACGAGGAATATAGAGATTGAGAAGAACGCCGATTCCGGCACCAATGACTAACAGCTCCAGTTCATTTTTAATCCAGTAAAGGTTTACGGACTTCTCAATCAGAAAATGAGTGGTTAAAACGGCATTCATAGCAATCCCATCTTCCAGCTTTAGAAGATAACATGCGCCTACAAAGAACAAAAGAAAAATTCCAAAGGAAAATGCATGGTAGCCCAGTAAACGAAAGATAAGAAGTGCAATTACAACGGATAAGAGAAAAGAAAGAAAACGCTTTCCTGTAATAAGCAGCGTTTCTTTCTTGGTGTTCTGGATACTTAGAAGAGTGATTATTCCGGCAGAGGCACTGTAATGAAGCCCCAGCCTGTCTGCCAGAAGAATAGCAAGGCAGCTGCCGGCGGCTATCTTTATCAGCTGAATATAGTTTAGTTTCTTAATCAGATTTTTAGGGTTTGGCCAATTCATAAGACGCTCCCTTCTTTGGTGGTGTTTCTATATTATCATATTATAATAGGATTATCAAAAGCCTTGAATTATTCTCCCCATCTTCGAAAAGCTTCGACCTCGATATGAAATTTATCCAGTACCTTTCCAACGATTTGCAGATTCACATCTTCCATTGTAGCAGAGTTACTGTAATAAGGTATTACCGGCGGCATGATATAAGCTCCGGTTTCTGCAAGGCTCAGCATATTTCTTAAGTGAATGGTGCTTAAGGGGCTTTCTCTTGGGACAAGCACCAGCGTTCTTCGTTCTTTCAGAGTTACATCGGCTGCCCGAAGAAGGAGATTATCGGAGTAGCCGCAGGCAATACCAGCCAGGGTCTTCATGCTGCAGGGGATGATTACCATTCCTTCGGTGGCAAAAGTACCGCTGGCAATACGTCCGCCGTAATCCTCTAACGCATAGTTATAATCTGCCAATGCTTCTAGCTCGGACAGAGTATAGTCTGTTTCCTGGGCTATGGTCATCCGGGCACCATGGGAGACAATTAAGTGGGTTTCCCAATCGATAGCGGATTTCATCTGCTTTAGAAGTTCTATTGTAAGCGGGGCACCGCTGGCACCACTCATTCCCACTACCAGCCTTTTTTTGTTTTTAGATATAGGGGTATAGTCCATGGTGTAGCACCTCCGTTCTATTTTATAAATTCTGTGGAATTCCATCTGCATATACGGTAGGAAAGATAATCGATGGAAGCAAATAATAAGAAGCCGATTGCTCCAATGGTAATAATACCGATATACATTTCAATATAATTAATCCGTGACCAGGCATCCAATATGTAATAACCCATACCATAAGTGGTTCCATAACCTTCAACAAAGAACAGTATGGAAACAGCAGCTCCAAGGGATACTCTAAGACTTGTAAGCAATTGAGGAAGGATTGCGGGCAGGGTTACATGGCAGATGATAGCCAGGCGGCCGGCGCCGGTACTTCTGATGAATTGATACATGGTCTTATCGATTGCCTGAATACTGTCTCGTACAGAGATAATAACCTGAAATACAGTTACCAATACCATGATTACTATTTTTGAACCATCCCTCATTCCAAGAAGCAGCATTGCAACCGGCAGCAGAGCAGTCTTTGGTATCGGATAACTAAAGTAAACTAATGGGTATAAGAGGCGGTTGGCCAGCTTTGAATAGGCTAAAAGCATTCCGACAGGGATACCGATAACCAGGGAGATAGCCAGTCCGGCTCCGATTCTTCTTAAACTGTATAAGATATGTATCAGCATATGGTCTTTTAAGATTAGCGGAAAGTGCCGGTATACAAGGAGCGGATTAGGTATGACGGAAATATCCGTTAAAAGGTATGCAATAAACCATATGATATTAATCGATAGAAAGCCCTGTAAGAAGATTATCCAATGTTTTATTAGTTTATTCAAATTATATCCACCCTTTCCCCTGCCGTCATTAAATGCTCTCGTAGCAGCTGCTTTTCTGCCAGGTATACGGCGTTATCAGACTCAAACTGTCCGAAGAATGGATTCGCTTTGTGGTATTTTACAATACCTCCCGTGGCACTAAAAACACAGACTGTACTGCCAAGATAGAGTGCTTCTTCGATACTATGGGTTACCAGGATTGTGGTGGGCCGCTGGTTTTTCCACACTTCTAAAAACAACTCTCTGGCTTCGGTTCTGGTGATTTCATCCAGAGCAGAAAAAGGCTCGTCCATCAGCAGCAAATCCGGCAGCAGGAGAAAAGCTCTGGCTATGGCGCTTCTTTGAAGCTGACCGCCGCTTAATTGATTGGGATATTTATCTAGGATGTCTTTAATATTAAGGGCTTCTGAAAGACGGTTTAATTCTTCTGTGTGGGTGTACTTGTCATATTCCTTACGGATTTTTAATGGCAGCAGACAGTTCTGCCGTATGGTTTTCCAGGGTAACAGCCCGCAGTTTTGAGGGATATAGCCTATTTTATGTACCTTTGGGTTTAACGGACAGTATTGGCCTTTGTCGGTAAATTCCATGGTCCCTTCCTGAACTGGAAGGGAGCCGGAAAGAGCATTAATCAAGGTGGATTTACCACAGCCGGAAGGACCAAGGATTGCCAGGGACTCTCCCTTTTCTAACTGAAGGGAGAGGCTGCTGATTACCGGCAGGTCCTCCGATTTGGATTTATAACGAATGGACAGATCATTAATAATTAGCATCATAGCTCCTATTGCAAGCTGCATTTTTCAGCAGGTTGCTGGCAGCCTGCTCCTCTTGCCATAAATCAGGGTGTGAAGTATCTGTAAGCTTACTTTGAGTATACATCGTAAGTCAGCTGTTCATAAGTCAGGTCAGAACTGCAAAGACCTTTTTTACTTGCCCAGGAAACAGCGGATTCTACATCTTCTTTCGGAGGCAGTTTGCTTTCACGGAAAGGTTCGATGGTGATGTTTCCTTTCATTTCTTCCGGATATCCTACCGTTTTAATGACGATATCCTCGTAACTTGATATGTCAGTTTTATTAATATAGGCAACGGCTTCGTTATAGGCCAGGTATAAATTCTTAATGGCTTTGTTCTTTTTCTCCAGTACTTTTTCCGGGAAAGCAGATACGGCAGGATAGAGGCCAATATCGTTAGCGCTGCCAAGGTAGACAGCTCCTTCCTTCAGTACGATAGAGGCAAATGGTTCCGGCAGCAAACCTAAATCAATCTTTTTATTACGAAGCAGTTCAACACGGTCAGGAATGCGGGGAACGATTTCCTTTACAACAGCATCACTATCCATTGAATTTTTCGCCAATAGCTGGTCTAAAGTATAGTCGATAAGAGTATTTTGAGAGATAGCAATACTTTTGCCCGGAATATCTTTGATGGAGGTAATTCCACTGTCTTTTCCTGCTACCAGCACATAATCGCCATCGGTAATTCCTGTGATTCTGACATCATAATCAGCATTCTGATAGATACATACACCTATGTAGTCTGTTAATACACCGTCCAGTTCTCCTGCGAGAAACGCTGCATCACGGTCTTTGGCAGAGGTGAAAGTTTCTAACTGTAAATCAAGATTATATTTATCAGCAAGTTTCAGTTCATTTATCATAACGTAAGGAATTACATCATAAGAGGACATCATTCCGATACGAAGGGTGGTCTTCCCGGCAGGCTCTGTATTGCTTTCTGTGGCAGCAGCAGAATCCTGTGAAGCTGAATTAGCAGAGGTTTGCTGCTCTTTTGAGGAAGAATTTGTTTCTGTTGATGTTTTCTTAGCCTGACAGCCGGAGAGAACCAGTATAATCAGGCAAAAGGTGAGGAGTAGCTGTAATCCTTTTTTCATTGTAAGAAGTATCCTTTTCATGTATTATTTTTTACTTTTCAAAATTTATAGGTATTTTATCTTTATAAGAACAATGCGTCGAATACCCCGCAGATTAACAGTACGATGCTAACTAACTGATTGATACTGTAGGAGGCAATATTGACGTTGCTTAAGTTTGTCGGTGAAACCAGGCGGTATTCCATTACAAATAGACCTATAATAATAAGAAGTCCTGCAAAATAGATTCCTCCCAGTGCTGGAGCTAAAAGTCCGGTTACTGTCAGGCACAGAACTGTTATAATATGTAATACCATAGCTATTTTTAAGGCACCTTTGACACCGAACTTAACCGGAATGGAATGAAGGTCATTTGCCTTATCAAAATCATAATCCTGTGAGCCGTAGATAATGTCAAAACCCGCAACCCATAAAGTGTTGGCAGCTCCCATAAAGAGCGGCAGCAGACTAAGCTTTCCGGTTACCGCCAGCCAGGCGCCAACCGGCGCACAGGCACAGGTAACTCCTAAGACCAGGTGACATAGCCAGGTGAAACGTTTACAGTAGGAATAAATAATCATAAGGAATAATGCAATCGGTGATAGCAGAAAACAGATTAAGTTTAACTGATAGGCACCGATTAACATAACAAGAAAGCAAATGGCAGCAAAGAATATGACTTCTCCCCGTTTTACTTCTCCTTTGGGTATCTGACGTCCGGCGGTCCTTGGGTTCCTGGCATCTATTCTGGCATCAATAACACGATTAATTGCGTTGGCACCGGTTCTGGCACCTAAAAAGCAAACTAATATCCAGAACAGGGTAGAAAGCTTTGGCATTCCTTTTGCAGCTAAGAGCATAGAGAGAAGAGCGAAGCTGAGAGAGAAGATGGTATGGGAGAACATTACCAGCTTTCCGTATTCTTTTATTTTATTTATTAATTTCACCAATATCATATTGCTTCCACCTTTCACTAACCAGCTGTTTTATCTCTTGTGTCATTTCAATATCCTTCGGCCAGTCTCTGGTCAGACCCTCTTCCTTCCACTTCTTGGTGGCATCAATACCGATTTTACCATTAACTAGAAGCAAATCTCTTTTGGCGTCAATGTTATTAAAGACCTTCCACATTACGGTGGATAAATCAGAGGTATTAACCTCAGAATCCACGGCAATTACAAACTTATCCTTATGGCGGTTCATATATTCGCTTAGGGATTTTTTTGCCTGGGAAGGATGTTCTTTGTGAACCCCTAGAATATGAAAGGTATTGGTAACGGAGTCAGAATTCACGGCTGTTCTGATCCCTGTTGCATCTATTCCGAGGCGATTTCCATATAAGGCTTCATTAGAGGAGTGATCCAGGGCATCCAGAGGGCCTTCGGACAGGATAAGGCTTTTCTCTCCATCCACATTGGTCCGCACAGCCTCCCATACTTGCCCGATATCCTGTACATCCACTGCAGAATCCACCACAATGATTAATTTTGTGTACATCATCTGCCCCATTCCCCAGATGCTGTTCATAACTTTTGCGGCGGCTCCGGGATATCTGGACTTAATGGATACGATAGCACAATTGTGAAAGACGCCTTCAAGGGGCAGATTCATGTCTTTCAGCTCGGGGATAATCATCCGAAGCATTGGCAGGAAGATTCGCTCTGTTGCCTTTGCCATATAACAATCTTCCATAGGAGGCTTTCCGACTACCGTAGCAGGGTAAATAGCATCCTTTCTATGAGTGATACAAGTAACATGGAAGCGGGGATAATAATCTGCAAGGGAATAATAGCCGGTATGATCGCCGAAAGGACCTTCCAATACCAACTCTTCCGTTGGGTCCACATAACCTTCCAGTACAAACTCTGCATTGGCAGGGACATAGATATCATTGGTGACGCATTTTACCATCCGTACCCGGGATTTTCGCAGCCATCCGGCTAACATCATCTCATCCAGCATGGGAGGCATAGGAGCGGTGGACGCATAAGTTATGGCCGGGTCACAGCCAAGAGCCACGGATACCGGCATTCTCATGCCCTGTTCCTGATAGCTTTTGTAGTTTTGTGAACCATCCTTGTGTTTGTGCCAATGCATACCGGTGGTGGTTTTATCAAGAAGCTGCAGCCGATACATACCTACATTCTGGCGTTTGGTGCCAAATTCCTTTGTGAAGACCAAGGGCAGGGTCATGAACTTGCCGGCATCTTCCGGCCAGCATTTCAGGACGGGAAGAGTATCAAGGTCAACGTCCCTTTCGATGACTTCCTGGCATTGTCCCCGCCTTTTGGACCTGGAGGGGAGCGCATTAAGAAGCCGCAGTAACCTGGGAATGCTTTTTATTAATCTCTTAAATGAAAGATAATTCCCCAGATCAAGATATTCGGATATCAGGGAACCGAGCTCGTCCAGATTCTTTGTATCTAATCCCAGGCTCATACGGTCAAAGCTGCCCATGGCATTAATCAGAAGCGGATACTTCGAGCCCTTTACCCTTTCAAATAGCAGGGCGGGGCCGTGAGCTTTTGAGACCCGATCGGTAATTTCTGTAATCTCAAGTTCGGAGGAAACCTCGGTGAGAATTCGTTTTAATTCACCGCGTTCTTCCAGCTCTTTTATGAATGAATGTAAATCCTTTTGTGACATACGGCACATCCTTTTTATAGAAAGAAATAGTTAGTATTATTTAGCAAATAAACATATATATACTAAATCAAATTGAGCAGCTATTCAAGAGTGAATTCTTAAAATACCTCTTGACACGTTATATTATGTAATATATAGTATGATACATAAGGAGGCATTACATGGATATTCAGTTAAAAAAAGGATTACTGGAATTTTGCGTTCTTTCGGTTTTGAAAAAGTCCGACTCCTATGGCTACCAGTTAATCAAGGACATTTCTACCTGTATTGAAATATCAGAATCAACGCTTTATCCAATATTAAAAAGACTGGAAAATGGTGCTTACCTGGAGACATATTCCGTTGAGCATAACAGTCGGTTAAGAAAATATTATAAGATTACAGACAAGGGAAAGGACTATGTCAATGAGTTCATAAATGACTGGAAAGAGGTCATGGAGATTTATTATTTTATCAGAGGGGAGAGAAAATATGAATAGAAGTGATTTTATAAAGGAGTTGTCATATCATTTGCGTAAAATGACTACTACTGAAAAAAACAAGTTTATAACCTATTACGACGAAATAATATCAGATTATATTGAGAATGGAGTGCCGGAAGAAGAGGCTGTCGGCAAAGTCGGCATCCCTAAAATAATAGCAGAAGAGCTATTAGAGAATTATGATTATGTTAAAATGCAGGGACCTTCAACAGGCAGCAGAATTTTGAATGTATTTCTTTTAATCTTAGGATTTCCATTATGGGGAAGTTTACTTCTGGCCGGTATTCTATTGCTACTTTCATTTTATATTGTCCTCTGGTGTGTACCCCTTGTTACCGGTGCCGGTTGTGTCGGATACTTTTCAACGTGCATTATCGGCATTATAGGAGCTCCGTTCATTATGGCGGGCAGCTTATCCGTTGGCATGGTACAGTTGGGCACAGCAATTGCATCTTTTGGTATTTCAGTCCTGTTGGGAATGGCAACCTTAAGCTTATCAAGAGTAATAATAAAACTAACCAAGCAGTTTAATAATAAATTAGTATCGCTATTTAGGCAGAAGGTGGTGATAAGATGAAATGGAACATTTCAAGAAAAATGATTATTCTTATTAGTCTCATAACAATTTTAACAGGTTTTGTTATTTCTGTTGCCGGATATGGCGTTGAGGGTTTTAATTACAGCCATTTTAAGGAGAAGGCAAATAGTAGTGCATGGTATCAAACCATTCATGCAAATGACGATAACCTCTGGTATGGAATAAAGCTGGGCGATGATATTAATTTATTTGTAATAGGAAGCAGTGACTGATTTATGCTGAAGAAAAACAGGAACTACAGGTCTATTCAACAGATTTAAGGGATTCCGTCATATTTACTTTCTCAATCTTAGGAAGCAGTACAAAATTCACCAATACGGTCAGAGCAATTGTTATCAGCAGGGCATAGAAAAAGCTCGCCGGTAATATCCGTATATTGAAAGCTACTGCTTCTATTTTAATCTGTTCCATGACAAAACGGTGGAGCAGGATACCGGCCGGCAGACCTACGATTATACTGATAATGGTTATTGCGATATTTTCCCTGAAGACATAACTGTAGGTCTCGGAAGGATAAAAGCCAAGAACCTTAATGGTAGCAATCTCACGGTTCCGTTCTGTGATATTTATGTTGCTCAGATTGTACATAACCACAAAGGAAAGAGCACAGGCGCAGGCGATTACCAGCCAGACAATATAATTAAGGCTGTTCATCATATTGGTGACCCGGTTCCTGGTATCGGCAGTGACAATTATACTGGAGGCACCGTAATCTTTCATGAGTCTGGCAGACACATCATAGAGTTCCTTGGAATCTGTCGTGGCATAGGCTGTCTTATAAGAAGATTTTTCTCCAAAGATTTTCTCGTAGGTAGATCCGCTCATATACATATAGTTATAGGCGTAATTCTTGAATATACCTCCGATGGTAACAGTATAATTCTCCGCCCCGTTAAGGTTAAGAGTCATGGTATCTCCGATTTTTACTCCCTCATTTTCTGCCAGCCGGTCATTAATAGCAACATAGCCGTAGTCCGGAAAAGGGACTGTCTTCCCGTTTAGATGGAGTCCGATGACCTTTGTGATATTAGGGTCATCACTTGCAATTACATTCACCTTCTGGCTTCCCTTTTTGTTCGTGACCTCATAGGTATCGGTAGTAATAAATACACATTGGGTAAGCAGGTCTGCGGTATCTTTTTTAAAGCGAGACATTTCCGCCTCTGTCTGTGCCTTGGGAAAAGATATGGTGTAATCGTAGAGCATAATAGTACCGAACTGGTCATCTGCAATATTACTGATGGAATCATTTAACCCTAATCCGGCTAAAAGTAATGCGGTGCAGCCGCCTGTGCCAAGGACCATCATAATAAGGCGTTTTTTGTAGCGCAGAATATTTCGGATGGATACTTTATGAAGAAAGCTTATTTTCCTCCACAGAACCGGAATCCGCTCAAGAAGAATGCGTTTGCCGGATTTCGGAGCCTTTGGCCTCATTAACTGCGCCGGTGTCTGGGAAAGTTCTGTCCTGCAGGCAGCGTAGGCTGCGCCTACCGAGCAGAGCAGAGAAACTGCCAGAGTTAACAAAGCCAGGGGTAAGCTGAATACATATTTTATTTCTGCAAAGCTATAAATCATCTTATAAGCCTGCCAGATAGCAAAAGGGAATAGCTTTGTGCCTGCCAGGTAACCCAGGATACAGCCAAGAATCGCCGCACTGCCGGAGTAGGAGATGTATTTCATAGCTATGGTTTTATTGCTATAACCTAAGGACTTCAAAGTCCCTATCTGAGTCCGCTGTTCATCTACCATTCTTGTCATGGTGGTACTGCATACCAGGGCTGCAACGAGAAAGAAGAAGACAGGAAATATCTTTGCAATGCCGTCGACCACAGAGGAATCATTCTCAAAGCTTCCATAACCCACGTTCTTGGTGCGGTCCAGCAGGTAAGAGACGGGCTTTTCTATTTCCTTTACTTTTAACTTGGCATCACTTATTTTAGCTTTCGCGTCATTAAGCTTGATTTTGGCTGCGGAAAGGGAAGATTCTGCCTCTTTCTTAGCCTGATTGTATTTTTCCAGACCGGATGTATATTCCTTTTTGGCAGCTGCCAGAGTTTCTTTGCCTTCTGCGAGCTGT